>JAZGCX010000190.1:0-7256 GCA_036477175.1 Phycisphaeraceae bacterium | reverse complement strand
CATTCGACGGTCGCTTTGTGTTGCCTCAGCTTTGCCGAATCCAGCTTTTTCCCTGTGCCGCCGGACGTGCTGCTGATGCCGATGGCGATGGAGCGGCGTCAGCGCGCCTGGTGGTATGCCGCGGTGTGCACCGCCTCATCGGTCGTGGGCGGCATGTTTGGTTACCTCATTGGATGGGGGCTGTGGGAAATCGTCAGCGATTTCTGCTTCCGGTTTCTTTTCAGCCAGGAACAATTCAGCACGGTAACCGGCCTGTACCAGAAATGGGATTTCTGGATCGTGTTTCTGGCCGGCTTTACCCCCCTGCCCTATAAGGTGTTTACGATTGCCGGGGGCGTGTCGCACATCTCGCTTCCGATGCTGGTCATCGCGTCGATCGTAGGTCGGGGCGGGCGCTTTTTCCTGGTCGCGGGGCTGATGTGGAAATTCGGCGATCCGGTGCGTAAGTTCATTGATCGTTACTTCAACTGGTTGTGTGTGCTGTTCGGCATATTACTCGTCGGCGGCGTCGCGGCGTTGAAGTTGCTACATTAAGCTCGCCCGAGGCGGGGTCGCTTAAGCGGCCCCGCCTACCCGTTGGAATCGGAAATTGAGCATGAACATACTGGTCACCGGCGGCGCCGGTTACATTGGGTCTCATGCGGTCAAGCGGTTGTCCGAAGCCGGCCACCGCGTGGTGGTGCTGGACAACCTCGATCGCGGTCACCGCGCCGCCGTGCCGGGGCACGTCCTGTTTGAGCCGCTCGACATGCGGCAGACCGAGGCGGTTACCGATATGCTCGCCGGGCACGAGATTGAATGCGTCATGCATTTCGCGGCGGTGGCGGATGTGAGTGAGTCGGTGCAGCAGCCGCTGCGGTACTACCACAACAACACCGGCGGGTCGATCAGCCTGCTGCACGCAATGGATGCGGCCGGAGTTCGCAGGCTCGTATTCAGTTCTACCTGTGCGACGTACGGCGTGCCGCCCCCGGACTCGTTGCCCATCACCGAGGACATGACCCAGTCGCCGATCAGTCCGTATGGGTGGTCGAAGCTGCTGTTCGAGCGGGTCCTGCGCGACTATGCGGCGGCGAACAGCGACTTCGCCTTTGCCGCACTGCGCTACTTCAACGTGGCCGGTTGTGCATCGGACGGGTCGCTCGGCGAGGACCATGACCCCGAGACGCACATCATCCCCGTGCTGCTGAATGCGGCGATGGGGAAGATACCCAAGGCGACGATCTTCGGCGATGACTACGCAACGCCGGACGGCACGTGCATCCGCGACTACGTCCACGTCGAAGACCTTGTGGACGCCCACGTCGTCGTAATGGATGCGCTGCAAAATGGTGACCAGCGCTTCTACAACCTCGGCATCGGTAGAGGCTACACCGTCCGCCAGGTGGTGGAGGCGGCGAAGAAGGTCACGGGCGTGGACTTTCAAGTCGAGATCGGCCCTCGTCGGCCCGGCGACCCGCCCCAACTGTATGCCAACGCCGACAAGATCACACGCGAACTGAACTGGCAGGCGAAGATCACCGACATCGAGCGGATCGTCGAGACCGCGTGGCGCTGGTTCAAGCGCCACCCCAACGGCTACGGCGACTGATCAGATGTTCAACGGGCTCACCGCGCCCGCCGTGTCGGTGGCGAGGGCCGCGACACACAGGGCAAGCCCGACCGCGAAACATTGTGCTACCGCAACACCGCGGCAATCACGGCGATCAACATCGCCACGACACAAAGCCCAAACAAAACGATAATCACCCACGCGACGGCCTTGGTCTTGGGGCCGCGCGGTGCGGCCCAGGGCGCGGTTTCGAGCCGTTGCACCTCCCGCTGAATCTGGTCGCCCTGGTCGTTCGACATTCGACCTTCGTCGTTATTCGACATTTCATCTACCGATCGTGTTCGGCACCAAGGCCCACATCGATTCGAGTTTGCGCAATAACATGCCGACAGGGATCGAGGCGGCCGTGGTGTAAAGCAGCTCGAAGAACCCAAAGACCAGTTGGCCGGGGGCGTCCCAGTCGGGCAGCGGGTCACTTGGCAAAAAGGGCAGGCCGCGGATGACCAGAAGAAAGACCACGGCCAGGTGGACGAAGACGCCCACGGCAAAAGTCATCGCGGCCAGACTCAAGGCCGAATCGCGGAAGACCATCACACGAAGTTGCATTGCGACGTAGGCGCCCAAGAGGTACGCCAGTGCGGCCGGCCCAACGATCGGCGCCTGGTGCGTCAGATCAACCAGCAATCCGATGACCAGGGCGGCCCACGCCACGGCCAGCGGCGGCGCTGACATCGCGACATGCACAAACAGAATGAGCATCAGGCTCGGGCCGACGAAACTGGCCCCATAAGGGACCCCCACCAGCGGCCGGAGTCCGATCTCGGCTGCGAGCATCACGTAAACGAAGATGGCAAAGGTCAGCCAGCGCATGTGCGGGCATCCAAAGGCAGCGTGCGTTGTGTAGAACGCGCTGTCCTGTTTCACTCACGACGCGGCGCCGACCGGGACCAGAACGATGACGTTCGAGGTTCGTCCCAGCGGCCGCAGCGGCTTGATAATCACCCGCCGCGCCAGCCCCGGCCAATCGGGATGGTCGATGATCCGCTGTACCCGGCCAACGATGAAACCCCGCGCTTCGGTCGGCCAGGCGTCGTCGGCCAGGTGCGCCAGGTCGCCGACGCGGATCGTGGTGTCGGCCTCGACTTTGGCCCAAAACGCCTTGCCGTTGTCGGCCTGCTGGACCTGCACCAACTTGTCGTAGGCAGCGGCACCCGGCTCCGGCGGGACCAGTCGCACGACCAGGCGGGTGTCCGGCGCGTTGATCAGGCGAACGGCGGAGGTGACCGTGCCCGCATCGGTCACCCGGCCGAAGAGGCTGTCGCCGGCGGTCACGACCTGCCCTTGACGGACCCCGTGCCGCTGGCCGCGGTCGATCGTCAGCGTCGGGTTGGATGGGTCTCGCACCGGCATCGTCACCCGGGCGGGCAAAAAAGTAAATCCATCAAACTCTTGAACCTCACGGATCCGCCGCAGGTTCCGGTTCTCCTGCTCCAACTGGAGAATCCGCTGTTGAAGGCTTTCCACCAGGACCCGCATATTTGCATAGTCCTCGAGCGTCCGGGCCTCCGGCGGTGGTTTGTGCCCCGGGCGAATGTCGAAGGACAAGCGGGTGAGCAGACCAGACACGGGGCCGACGACCAGTTCGAGCAGGTGCCTGGGCACGGTCGAGACGGCCCGGGCGCCACGGGTCGGCAAGACACACGCGATCAGCAGCAGCAGCACGATGCCGGCCAATACCCGTCGTTGGTTGAGCCGCGGTGGTTTCATGGAAGAATGACGGATTTCGGATTGCGGATTTGGAATTGTGGATTGCAGATTAGCTATTTTAAGATCACAAACCATCGGTCAATGAAGTTGGGCAGCAAAATCCGAAATCCGAAATCCGCAATCATTACAGTTCGTCCAGCTCGCTCTCCATGGTCTGCTTCCACTCCTCGAGGTGTTCGAGGTAAATAGCGGTGCCGCGTGCGACGCAGGTGAGCGGGTCCTCGGCGACGCGGACATCCAGGCCAGTCGCGTTGGCGATCAGCACGTCAATGCCGCGTAGCAACGACCCGCCGCCGGCGAGCACGATCCCGTTGTCCACCATATCGGCGGCCAGTTCCGGTTCGGTCCGTTCGAGCGTGCGGGTGACGATGTCGATGATCGCCGAGAGCGGTTCCTGCATGGCTTCGGCGATTTCCTCGGAGGTAATGACCGTTTTTCGGGGCAGGCCCGAGATCATGTCACGGCCGCGGACCTCGATCGAGGCCGGCTCGCCCTCGGGCACCGCCGTGCCGATCTCGATCTTGATCCGCTCGGCCGTCTGCTCACCGACCATTAAGTTGTAGGCCTTTTTCATGTGGCTGATGATGGCCTCGTCCATGTCGTCGCCGGCGACGCGGACCGATTCGCACTGGACGATGTCGGCCAGGGACATGATGGCGACCTCGGTCGTGCCGCCGCCGATGTCCACGACCATCGAGGCGGTGGCTTCGACGATGGGCAGGTTGGCGCCGATGCCCGCGGCCATCGGTTCCTCGACCAGGTAAACGCGTCGGGCGCCGGCGCGTTCGGCGGAGTCGAGCACGGCCCGCTTCTCCACGGCGGTGATCCCGCTGGGCACGGCGATGACGACGCGTGGTTTGAGAAACGGGCGGTTGCCGTTGACCTTGCGGATAAAGTAGGACAGCATCGCCTCGGTGATCTCGAAGTCAGAGATGACGCCGTCCTTCAGCGGCCGGATCGCGGTGATCGACCCGGGGGTTTTGCCCAGCATTTCCTTGGCGACCCAGCCGACGGCGTTGCCGTTGTTGAGCACCTGGTTGGTGCCCTTCTTGACCGCGACGACCGAGGGTTCATTGAGCACAATCCCCTCGCCGCGCACACACACGAGAGTGTTGCATGTGCCCAGGTCGATGCCCATATCGACGCTGAACCAGCTTAGGATATCGTCAAGGTTCAATCGGACAAACCCCTATCCTGATACGCGGCCAGCTTGGAAGACGGGTCGGTTGCGCGACGGTCGGCGCCGGCCTGAGTCGGATGGGCATGATCCGGCAACGCGTCGGGTCAAACCGGGCGGGTCCAAAATCACCGGAGACATCACCCCTCAGGGCATCCGACCGCAACGACTCGTGTACCCACTGATCGGAGATGGTAACCGATTCGGCTCAGCATTGCCGGATGGTGCAACAGGCCGCGGTTCGTGGCCGCCAACCGATCAGCCGGCCAGACCCTTGGCGACCTGGCCGGCAGCGGACGCCAGCTCGACGTTGAACGGGTTGGCCGAACCGAACAGTTTGTAGCTTTGGTACCAGACAAAGCCGATCGCCACGACCAGCGCCAGCAGCGCGATCAGAGCCAAAACGGTGTAAATGTTGCTTGAGGACGATCCGGGTTCTGCCATGCAGCGGCTCCTGAAAAGGTCGCGCCGAGCGGGGCTTGGGGCAACGGGCCGGCCCGATCCCTGCCGGGGCCGGCGCGGCCGACCCGCCGGGCTCCCGACGCCGGCCGGTGACGGTTACTTGATGCCCGTCTGCACCTGGTCCCCCACCCGCACGTCACCCTGGACCACTTCCAGCCGACCGGCCGACGCGTCAGCATCCACCGCCGTGACGATCAGCGACGCCAGAAACTGGTTGCCACGGTAAACCACAAACTTCATGTTCGGCGCCACATGATCGTTGCTGCCAACGTTGATCTCGACGAGCGTTTCCTCGCCGCTCCGATTGACCTGAGTGATGTGGCCGGGGATGAGGATGTCGGACACGAACGGTTCGGCCGACTCCGCCTCCGGTTGGCGAAACACGACCTGCCACTCCGGCGGCAGCTCACGGATCTTCTGTTCAAGGTCGGCCAAGCGCTCCTGCATGGCGACCGTCCGCTCACGGAAACGCCGCACCTGACGGGTCAGCGTGTCGAGTTGGCCCTCCAGTTCGTTGTTCCGATCGGCCATCTGGATCAACTTGGTCTTCTGCTCGACATCAACCTTTCGCAGGTAGGCGAGTTCGGCCTGCAGGGCCCGGCCCGTCTCGGCGTGCTGCTGGTTGGCAGCGGTGAGGCGGCTGATATCGGCTTTGATCTGCGCCGAGCTGGCGCGTTCGCTCTCCAATTCGGCCTGGCGCTGCACCAGCGTGGCCCTGAGGCTGTTGATCTCGGAAGTCAGGTTCGTTTTCGCCGACTCGAGGTCCTTGATCTGCTGGCTCAAGCCGGCCATGACGCTGGTGATCTCCGACTGCTTCGTCGCCGCCTTGGCGGTGGCGGCGGCCAGAGCCGTGCGAGTTTCGGTAAGCTGGCCCCGCAGGTCTTCCACGTTGGCCACGAACGCCACCACCAATGTCGCCAACAGGACCGAAAGGACGGTCACCAGCACGACAAAAACTTTGGTCAAAACACTCAATGTCATTTCCTCTCAAGGGGATTGGTCACAGGCTCATGATCGGGCACGACCATGCCCCCTGCACCACCTTCTGGCAGGCCAAGTCGCGTGCATTATCTATCGCCGGATAAGAGCTTGTCAATATGGTCTGGGGACCGCTTGGCGGGCATCGGCGGGGGGATGGGCTGTCCGCAGCGCGTTATGGGCCGAACCAATTGATATCGCTATCGCCGCCGGGGTTACCCGGCCGCGGCGGTGCCGCCGGCAGCCGCCTCGGGCGGCGCTGCGCGCAGCACGGCCGCGGCCGCCGCCACGCGGACGTGTTCGTCGGGGTCAGCCAGCAGGCGGCCCAGTGCCTCCGACGCCCGCACATCACCGAACAGAGCCAGCGCCATGGCCGCCTGTGCCCGCACTGTGAAGAGCGTCGATCCCGTCGCCTCTAACGCCACCGACAGGCCCTCGAAGTCGCCCAGCCGCGCCAGGTACTCGGCCGCCGCCAGTTGCAGCTCGATCGGCGGGTCTTCGAGCATCCGGGCGATGGCCGGCTTCATCCGTCGATCGCCGATCTTGCCAAGTGCCAGGACCGCCAGGACCCGCACCTCGTCAAACTGCGAGAAGGCACCGGCCCGCAGGGCGCTCAGCGCGACTTCGTCTTCGGTCAGCTTCAGCACCGCCTCGGCAACCTGGATGCGAACGATCGCCTCCTGGACGCTGGCGACCTTCGGCATCGAGACCCGGGCCAACTCCATGAGCATCGGCGCGGCGGACGGGTCGTCCATCATGCCCAGCAACATCGCGGCGTTGCCACGTGCCGACGGACTCTGGCCGGCAAGGGCCTGGGCCAAAGGCGTGATGTCCACCTGCTGGCCGCACTGATGCAACGCAAACAATGCCGCGGCACGGACCGACTCGACCGGATCGTCGCGCAACCGCGTCGCCGCAGGCACCGCAGCGTTGAACCGGAGTTGGCCGACCGTCACCAGCGCGGCGAACCGCACCGCCGGATGCTCATCATCCAGAGCAAGCTGGACCAGCGGCAGCGCCCGGCCTGGAAGGCTCTGGGCCGCCTCGATCGCGTTGGCGCGGAGGAATGGGTCATCGCTGCGGGCCGACGTGAGAACCTGCTCGATGGCACGGGGTCGGGCGTCAGCCAGGGCCTGTCGCCGGTCAGCCGGTGCGCCTCCGGGCGGTGCGTCGGCCTGGACCCGGGCCGGCAGGACCGCCGTCACCGTCACCAACAGCGGAAAAACGATCAACGTGCGGGTCCGTTGCAGCATCGGCATCGCCGACTCCTCTCGATGTCTGATCCGGGATTTCTGATTTCGTCATCCGTCATTCGTCACT
>JAZGCX010000019.1:0-3147 GCA_036477175.1 Phycisphaeraceae bacterium | reverse complement strand
CCCAGTCGCTGGCCAAGTGCCGCCAGGGCGTGCTGGTGGTCAACGCGTCGCGTGGCGGCGTGGTGGATGAGCAGGCGCTGCTTGAGGCGGTCGAGTCGGGCCGGTGCGGCGGCGCAGCGCTCGACGTGTATCAGACCGAGCCACTGCCGCCCGACAGCCCGCTCCGCAAGCACCCAAAGGTGCTGGTCACCCCGCACCTGGGCGCCAGCACATTCGAAGCACAGCAGGCGATCAGCATCGACGCCGCCCGCGCGGCGCTGGCGTACCTGCGCGGCCAGAGCGTCCGAGGCGCGGTCAACGTGACCGGCCTGCGAATGGACCTCGACCCCGTTCAGGAGTGCTTCGTCGACCTGGCCCAACGGATGGCCCAACTAATCAGCCCGATGGTCACCCGCGGTTTCGCGGCCGTCTCGATCGAGCTGACCGGCCGGCAACTGGCTTCGGCCGCCGGCACCATCGAACGCAAAACGCTCGTCGGCCTGCTCAAGGACCACCTCGACACCCCGCTGAACGTGATCAACGTGAGCCACATGGCGGCCCAGCGTGGGATCAAGACCCGAACGGTCTCGATTGAACAAGACACCCTCGCCGGCGAACAGATCGCCATCGAGATTCAGGGCCACCACACCGAGGACGCCCCGCCCCGGCGTATCGTCGGCCGGGTCTATCACGACATGAGGCCGCGGGTGATCGAGATCAACGGCTACCACATGGACATGGTCCCCGCCGGCTTTATGGTCCTGATTCAGAACGAGGACCGCCCGGGCATGGTCGGCCTGGTGGGCATGGAGTTCGGCAACGCGGCGATCAATATCGCCGACATGGCCATCAGCCGAAAGGGCGACACCGCCCTGATGCTGCTGAAGGTGGACGAGCCGCCGACCGACGCGCTGCTCAATCGCCTCAAGCACCGCCCCGGCATCCGCAAAGTCGCATTGGTCAGGCTGCCGGCGGAAATCGGCTGCAAATGACGGATTCCAAATAACCAATCAACGACAAAGCCCCAACGGCGAAGCACCCGGGGCGGCGCTTCACGCTATCCCGGCGTGACCTTACTCATACATATTCGTCATTCGCAATCCGTCATTCGCTTGCCCTTACCTGGGCCGCAGCGGTTTCGATTTGCTCTTGGGCGCCGGCATTGGTTTGCCCAGCTTGGCGAGCTTGCGCTCGAGCGTGGTGCTCATTTCTTCGAGCGATGTGTGGAGCAGGAACTCCTTGAGTTGGGTGCGCAGCGCCTTCCACTGGTCATGCTGGGGGCACGGTTGCTTGTCGTCACACCGCGTCATGCCGACAACGCACTCGTCGAGCTGATCGATGCCATCGACCACTTTGACGATGTCGTAGATCGAGATCTTGCTCGGCTTGCGGACCAGGGCAAACCCGCCGCCCCGGCCCTTGGCGCTGGTCAGCAGACCCTTGCGCACCAGCTCCTGGAAAATCTTGGCCACGAAGTGTCGCGGCAGGTCCGTGCCTTCGCACAGCTCGTCGAGCAGCACGTAACCGTCGGGCCGGACCATCGCCAATCGTGACATCGCACGGATGGCATAAGCACAGGCATTTGAATAGATCATGGGCGTATTGGTCCTCAAATAGAGCATACCGATTCGGCCGGGCTAAGCCCGCACGACCCGCCGCAGCGTCCGATTCTATATTTTATACTCCTTGGTCCGATTTGATGCCAAGGCCTCTCGGCCACGGAGACCCGCCACGATGTCAGACCCCATCCACCGCATCGGCATCCTCACCGGCGGCGGCGACTGCCCCGGCCTCAACGCCGTCATCCGCGCCGTCGCCAAAACCGCCATGATACACCACCACCTCGAAGTGTTCGGCATCGAGGACGGGTTCCTGGGCCTGATCCAGAACCGCATCCACCCGCTGTGCCCCGACGACGTGTCCAACATCCTCACCCTCGGCGGCACGATCCTCGGCACCAGCAACACCTGCGACCCCCAGCAGTACGCCGTCGAAGCCGACGACGGGTCGATCCAGCGCGTCGACCTGACCGACCTGTGCCTCCGCCATCTCCGCAGGCATCGGCTCGACGCGCTGATCGTCATCGGCGGCGACGGGTCCATGACCTGCGCCGCCAACTTCGTCCGGCACGGCGTGAACTGCATCGGCGTGCCCAAGACCATCGACAATGACCTGATGGGCACCGACGTGACGTTCGGCTTCGCCACCGCACGCTACGTCGCCACCACGGCGCTGGACCGCATCCACACCACCGCCGCGTCGCACCACCGGGCCATGATCGTCGAGGTCATGGGGCGAAACGCCGGCTGGATCGCCCTGCACGCCGGCGTCGCCTCCGGTGCCGACATTATCCTCATCCCCGAAATCCCGTACGACATCGACAAAGTTTGCCAGGTTGTCACCAATCGCTCCCGCCACGGCAAACGATTTTCCATCATCTGCGTCTCCGAGGGCGCCCGGCCCAAAGATGGCGAACAAGTGGTCAACCGCTACGACCCGACCAGCCCTGACCCCGTGCGACTCGGCGGCGTCGGCAAAGTCATCGCCGACCGGATCGAAGAAAACACCGGCATCGAGACCCGCACCACCGTACTCGGGCACGTGCAACGCGGCGGAACGCCGGTGCCCGAAGACCGCGTGCTGGCAACTGAGTTCGGCCACGCCGCCGTCAACGCCCTGATCAACGGCAAACGCAACCGCCTGATTGTCATCCGAGGCCGAACCGTCACCGACATCGACATCCTCGACGTGGAAAACCAACAACGGACCGTGCCGCTCGATCACCCGCTGCTGGTCGCCGCGCGGCATGTCGGCACGAGCTTCGGCGATTAGGCCGCGTCTCACCAACCGGAAACAGCCCCTTGCCAAGTTATCGGTTTCAGAATCGTGCAGCAGTGTGCTAACATCAAATAGCTTGGGCGCCGTGCACCCGAGGTCTTCACGATGTCCAATCGGCCAAACACCACCGCGGCGGCCGCCACCGCCACACGACGTGACCCCGATCCGATCGACACACTCGATCTGGCCACCGGTCACTGCGCCGTGGTCGGCCTCCAATGGGGCGACGAGGGCAAGGGCAAGATCGTTGATCTGCTGGCGCCAAGGTTCGACCTCGTCGTCCGGTACAACGGCGGCGCCAACGCCGGCCACTCCGTCCAGGTCGATTAC
>JAZGCX010000189.1:0-4487 GCA_036477175.1 Phycisphaeraceae bacterium | reverse complement strand
TCACGATCGTGAAAACCAATTTAGTGGCGGTGGTTGTGATCGATGAGTTGATCTTCGGCGTGGCTGTCGTGCTGGGGGGCGTGGCGTTCGTGGTGGACGTGGCTTTGGGATTCCAGATAGTTGATGGACCACGCCAGGGCGAGGCCCAGGACCAGCGCCGCAGAGAGTTTGATCCGGTCGTGCCGGTGGAACTGCAGTTCGGGCAGCAGGTCGCTCATGGCGATGCACAGGAAGGTGCCGGTGACGAAGGCCAGCGCCAGGCCGACGGTTTCGCTTTCACCTTCGCCAAGCCATGCCGCCCCCATGTAGAACAGGGCTGCGCCGAGGGGGATGGCCAGTGCGAACAGGGTGTTGATCGCGTGTCGCCAGGTGGTGGACCAGCGTCCGATGGCAAGCAGGGTGCCCAGCGTCATCGAGTCGAACGGCTTGTGCAGGAAGATCACCAGGAACACGGCCAACCCCGCGAGTGTGCCGTGTTCGTCGGCCGGTGACTCAGCCTGAATACTCGCAGCCAGTCCGACCCCGGCGATGATGCTGTGTAGTGTCAGACCGACGGCCGCGCCGCTCCATGTCAGCTTGTGCTGCTCGTAGCCGGGGTGCACAAGGACATGGTCGCGATCGTGGAGTGGTTCGTCGGCCTGGTCGCCTTCCGGCACATCGTGGTGGTGAAAGCAAAAGAATCGCTCGACGAAGAACATGACCAGGAAGCCGGTCAGCAACCAGATGACCACGTCTTCGATCGACCGCGATTGCCTGAGGGCGTGTGGCAGCAGATGCAGCACGCCCACACCGAGCATGAAGCCGGCGACCACGCTGATCGCCAGTTGCATTCGCTTGTGGGTCAGCCGCAGCAGCAGGGGGATCCAGCCCCCGGCCAGCGACGCCAGCAGAATCAGCAGGCAATAAATGAACAGCAATGCGACGGGTGACATCAACCAGGAATCTCGCGCCGCTTCAGGCGGCATCTGTCACGGACATCATGCAAGCCTCGGCGTATCTTAATCGCAGGTACACCGGGCCGACCACGCGGTTGGTGCAGGCGGTTCTCCAGCGGGTGTGCCCGGCAACGGACAACGCGGCGGGCCCGTGGCCGGGGTTGCCCCGGTGGGCCGACAGGGCCTATGATATTGTCTAGAAGTCGGATTCTTTTGCGGCAGCCCTTGCCCGATTCGGTCGAAATAGGTAAAAGAGCACGATCTTCCCTAGCGCGGCTTTGGTTCCGGTCGGCAGACCCATCTGACGGTAGCTGCCGGCGGTTGGTGCGGTCGGGGGGGCAGTAAGGGAGGTCCGTGCTGGCAGGGGAAGGGGTTCTCCTAGGGCTAAGATCAGCCTGTTCAAGATGTTAGAAGAATTCTGTCGCGCCGGGGGGCATCGTGGATGGCGCGACGCATGACGCACGACGCAAGGATCGTCGTGGTAACTCAAGCCAACGGCACAGCAGCATAGGTAGTGTCGGGCACCCCGGTCCCGGGCCCGCCGCAGGCGGGTCACCCCGGGGCTAGACAGCGGCCGGGGGCCGGTCCACGCAGGAAATAAGCGACGCCGTCTTGGGGCCTGTTTGGGCTGGGTGTCACACTCGGTCCGAGCCGAGGTCGCGGCAGGGCTGCGGCGCAACCAGTCAGCCATGACAGACAACTACACCGGCATCCTGGAACTGTCGAACAAGGCGGACGGACGCCTGCGGACACTCGACAAGACGCTGCACGCGTCGCCGTCCGATCCGGTGGTGCCGGCCAAGTTCATTGAGCGGTTGCAGCTTCGGCCCGGGCTGGAGCTGCAGGTCCGCCTGGGTGGTACGTCAGGTAATGGGCAGGCCAACAAGAGCCAGCAGCGCAGCAAGCGGTCCAAGAACAAGAGGAAGAAGAACGACGACAGGAACCGCGAGAAGCCCGACGCCATCGCCCCCAACGCGCGTCGGGTGCAGCATGTGCTGAAGGTGGAGGGTCTTGATCCGCAAGAGTACGCCGATCGCCTTGAAGAGCGGAAGTTCGAGGCGCTGACCACGATTGATCCCACGCCGCGGCTGACGCTGGAGTATCCCGGCTGCCCGCCGGCCTGCCGGTTGATCGACCTGTTCTGCCCGATCGGCTACGGGCAGCGCGGCATGATCGTCTCGCCGCCCAAGGCCGGCAAGACCATCCTGCTGCAGAACATCGCTTTCGCCATTGAAAAGAACCATCCGGGCATTGAGGTGATCGCGCTATTGATCGACGAGCGGCCGGAAGAGGTGACCGACTTCCGCCGCAACGTGCCGTGCACGGTGCTGGCCAGTTCCAACGATCACACGCCGCTGAAGCACGTGAAGCTGGCCAAGCTCACGATCGACCGCGCCATGCGTCTGGCCGAGGCGGGCAAGGACGTGGTCGTGCTGCTGGACTCGCTAACCCGGGTCGGCCGGGCGTTCAACACCGCACCGGGCATCGCCTCGACCGGCAGGACCATGTCGGGCGGCCTTGATTCGGCGGCGCTGTCGATCCCCAAGCAGTTGTTCGGGGCGGCACGCAAGTTCGAGGAGGGCGGGTCGCTGTCGATCATCGCCAGCGTGCTGATCGACACCGGCAGCCGCGGCGACCAGATCATCTTCGAGGAGTTCAAGGGCACGGGGAACATGGAGCTGATCCTGGACCGCAAGATCGCCGAGCAGCGTGTGTTCCCGGCGATCGACCTGGCCGCCAGCGGCACCCGCAAGGAGCACCTGCTGCTCAGCGAAGCCGAGATGACCACCATGACCGCGTTGCGTCGCCGGCTGATGAACATGAAACCGACGGTTCAGATGGAGCAGTTGCTCAAGGCGTTGGAGCGGTTCAAGACCAACACCGACCTGGTCGGCAACCCCCAGTCGCCGGGCAACCCCCAGGCCGCCGTGCGGGTGTGATGGAATCGGACAACGTGCTACCATTAATCGTTCATGAAAGTCCGGGAGATTGTTAAGTTGATCGAGGCTGATGGCTGGAGACAAGTTGCGACGCGTGGCAGTCACCGACAGTTTAAGCATCCGACCAAGCCGGGCAGGGTGACGATTTCGGGTAAACTATCCAAGCACGTTCCGCTAGGTTTGCTAAACAGCATCTTGAAACAGGCAGGGTTGAAATGACGCAGCGGACCCAATCAGCACGTTACGCCGTCATAATTGAGCGATCCAAGGACGGCTATGGGGCGTACGTCCCTGACCTGCCCGGGTGCGTGGCGGTTGGCGACACTGTCGAGGAGGTGGAACGTCTGATCCGTGAGGCGATCGAGTTTCACATCGAAGGTCTGCGTGAGGATGGCCTGCCCATTCCCGAACCGACGACGCTCTGCGAATACATCGATGCGAAGGTGGCATGATTCGACGGCCGTGATCTGAGCAGGTTTTTCAAGACGAATACGGACCTGGTGGGCAATCCCCAGGCCGCCGCGCGGGTTTGACCGCTGAAGCCCGGCCGTTCGTGCGTACCGTCAACTCAACTCACGATTGACGTTTGAACTGTTAATGCGACATCTGTTTTCGCTGCGAGCCGGGGCGCATCGTGTCGGCGCGCGGCCCTTGTGCGTCGCAGCACCTTCGGTGTCGGGCCGCCGCGAAACGGGCGTGGCAGTGCTATAGCTGCTGATTGGTGATCGGCAGTTGTGCCAGCAGTTGTTGTGTCACGGCGTCGGGTTGATCGGCCTGACAGATTGCGCTGCTGACGGCGATGCCGCGGGCGCCGGCTTCGATGAGTTGGTTGACGTTTTCGGGCGTGATGCCGCCGATGGCCAGGTGCGGGACCGTTGGGAACGCTTCGACGAATTGTTTGAGGTATTCCGGGCCGGCGAGGGTGTCCTTTTGCTTGGTCGTGGTGTCGAACATCGGGCCGACGCCGCAGTAATCGGCGCCGTCGCCGATGGCGGCGCGGGCTTGGTCGAGGTGACAGGTGCTGACGCCGATGAGCAGTTGCCGGCCGACGAGCTTGCGGACTTCGGTGACCGGCAGGTCGTATTGACCGAGGTGAACACCGTCGGCACCGGCCAGCAGGGCGATGTCGGGGCGGTCGTTGATGATCGCCGTGGCGCCGGACCGGCGGCAGCGCGAGACGATCTGTGTGGCGCGGTGGAGCAGGTCGGCCTCATCCAGGTCCTTTTCGCGGAGTTGCACGCAGTCGGCGCCGGCGTCGAGCGCGGCGTCGAGGACGTGCTGCCAGTCGTGGGATTTGCACAGCGATTCGGACAGCAGCACACACAGCAGCCACTGCTTTGCCAGGCCGGTGCCCAACGCGCGATTCAATCGCTGTTCGAGGTCGTAGCCGCGATATCGCAGACGTTCGATGGCGGGTGCCAAGTCGCAAGCGGCTTTGCCCTCACCCCTGGCCTGTCCCAGAGGGAGAGGGGGTAAGGTCTTTGCGTATTCCTCGATGGTGCGCAGGGCCTCGCTGAGGCGTTTGCCGGCAGCGATCGCCACGTCGGCCACCGATTCGCGTGTGAACTCGCGGTCGGTCTTGATGGTGGTGCCGACGTCGCCGGGTGTGTCT
>JAZGCX010000188.1:0-8636 GCA_036477175.1 Phycisphaeraceae bacterium | reverse complement strand
GCGTCGGTGGACTGGGCGGCGTCGGCTTCGGCGATCACTTGTTCGGGGCTCTCGAACGCGCCGGCCGGTTGATCGAGCTGATCCGATGCAGCGGGCTCGGGTTCGGCCGGTTGCGCCTGGGCGGCGGTGAGGACTTCGGTCACCGTCTCAAAGTCGCCGGCCACCGCGTCGTCGGCCTGCTGGGCGAGCATGTTATCAATCTGCTCAACGGAGATGGCGTCGTTGGATTGGTCTGGCGGTTGACGATTGGCATCGGTGGCGGCGACGGCAGGCGCCGCGGTGTCGGCTGACGCCGCGGTTGCTGCGGCCTGATCGGTTGGGGCCGGCTCGGCATCAGCATCGGCGGCCGGTTCATCCGTGAGGGCAGCAGCAGAAGGAGCGTCGTCGGTTGCCGCGGCGGTCGGGGCGTCCTTGCTTTCGTCGAGCAGAGCCTGGATCTGGTCAGCCAGATCATCTCCACCATCGTCCGCAGCAGCGGCGGCCGGCTCGGCTTCGGGGTCAGCCTCGGCTTGGGTACTGGTCTCGGCAGAGGATTCTCCCTGCTGGTCGGATGTGGTCGGGTCGGCGGCAGTGTCGTTAGAGGCGGCTACCTCCGCGGGGGCCGGTGCCGGCTGGCCGGCCGAGTCGGGAGGTTGGGCCGATTCGGTGACATCAGACGCGGCCTCGGTGGCGGGTGGTGCCTCGGCTTTGGGGGACTCGGGTTGGGTCTGCGGATCGTCGGACACAGCCAGCGGCTCCGTGGTCGGCGGGCAGCAGCGCCGGTCGGCACCCGGGGTTGGCTGACCGACCCGGCGGGTGGCACAATGGGGTTGGATTGGAGCAACCGGCACAGCCGCGGCGACCGCGACAGGCGCTTTATCGACCGGACGGCCTTGCCACTCAAGGCCCCCCCAGCATGGGCGAACCGACGCTTGCGAACCGATTCTATTGTGCGTCGTTACCTGATCCACGGTTATCAGACGGCGCCGCGCGACTGGACCGCAACCAGGCCCACCACGCACGGCGGGTGCTGCGGCTGCGTGTCGGCGACACCGTGGAGCTGTTCGATGGTCGCGGCCGCATCGGCCGGGGCGTGATCGAAAGTTGGACCGACGGTGCGGTGGTGCAATTGAGCGACGTACAACAGGTCGAACCGCTGCGCCCGACGATCGACCTCGCCGCCCCAATCCCCAAGGGGCCACGCGCCGACGACATGGTCAATCAATTGAGCCAGCTCGGCGTCGATCGTTTCATCCCGCTCCAAACGCAGCGCAGTGTCGTGACCCCGGGCAGACGAAAACTGGACAAGTTCACCCGCGCGGCCATCGAATCGGCCAAGCAGTCCCGCCGCCCGTTCGTGATGGCGGTCAGCCCGCCGACCACGCTCGACCAGGCGCTGAGACTGGGCCACGACCTGACGCTGATGGCCGCCCCTAACGGCGATACGATCACCGATTTGGCCGCCACGCTGCGCGGCGCCAACCGTGTGCTCATCCTGATCGGTCCCGAAGGCGGCTGGACCGACGAAGAGGTGGACGCGGCGCGGCGGGCCGACTGCGTTACGTGGTCGGTCGCGGCGAACGTGTTGCGGATCGAGACCGCGGCCGTCGCGGCGGCGGCGGTGGCCCGCTACCTGACGGGTTGGCCGACGCGCGATTGAAAGAAAAACCAAATCGCTTTGTCACCGCGTCACGTCCGCTGTACACTTCCCGCCAAAACCATTGTCTTTTCATCGTGCATGTGAGCAGAACCGCATGGGACGCAAGCCCATCGAAAAACCGGACCTCAGCGAAAAAGGCGCCCCCAGGGACGGTAAGCCCCAGTCATCCGACCGGCGGCTGTTCATGCAATTGCTCGCGTTTGCCGGGTCCACCGATTCACAACCGCTGATCGACGCGCTGAAGCAGGCCTCGGTTCAGGGCGCGCTCTATGAAGACCTCAACGCGCCGCAGGGCGTCGCCGTGTTGGTCCTGCACGAACAGCCCGACTTTTTTGTGACCGGGCTGCGGTCGATCGTCAACCGCGACCCGTTCAGTCGTCTGGCACCCAGACCAATCCTGACGATGTTCGGCCGCACGTACTCGATCGGCTACGAACCCGACCTCGATGAGGTGCTGCTTCATCGGCCTCGCCGCACCGCGCTCAACAAGGCCTGGCCGTGGGCGCTCTGGTATCCGCTGCGGCGCAGTGGCGCTTTTATGCAACTGCCCCCCGACGAGCAGCGGGCCATCCTGGCCGAACACGGCGCCATCGGCCGATCGTTCGGCGAAGCCGACTACGCCCACGACATCCGTCTGGCTTGCCACGGGCTCGACTCCAATGACAACGACTTCGTCATTGGTCTTACCGGCAAGGAGCTGTTCCCGCTGTCGGCCATCGTCCAGGCGATGCGCAAGACCAGGCAGACCTCGCAATACATTGCCCGCCTCGGCCCGTTCTTCGTCGGTAAGGCCGTCTGGCAAAGTGATCCTGAATAGGTTTCGCCATCCACTCGCCCGAACGAGCAAGACCAGAGCAGACCGTGGCCTGCGCACCTGAACCCGACGAGTTGTAAGACAGTATAAGTGCCATGTTACTGACCGAACGATTGACCGCGGCACAACAGACGCTCCAACCGATCGGCCAGGACCACGCGCTGCGCTTCTACAACCAGCTTGACGACGCACAGAAGCACACGCTGCTGTCGCAGATCGAAAGCACCGACTGGCCGCAGGTGGTGCGGCTGATCCAAACGCACGTGAAGCACAAGCCGCCGCTGGCGCTGCCGCAAAAGCTCCAGCCCGCGCCGTGGTATCCGTATCGGCCCACCGCCGAGCTGGAGGCGAAGTACCGCCGCGCGCGGCAGCGTGGCGAAGAATTGATCCGTCAAGGCAAAGTCGCCGCCTTCACCGTCGCCGGCGGACAGGCGACACGCCTCGGCTACGACGCGCCCAAGGGCACCTTCCCCGCCACGCCCATCACCCGAACGCCGCTGTTCGCCTGCCTCGCCCAGTACATCCGGAAGGTGCAGCAAAAGTACAACGTCGTTGTCCCGTGGTACGTCATGACCAGCCCTGACAACGACGCCCCGACGCGAGCATTCTTCGCGCAGCACGACTACTTCGGCCTCGACCGCCTCAACGTCATGCTCTTTACCCAGGCCACGATGCCCGCGCTGGACATCCGCACGGGCAAGGTCCTGCTTGCCGCACCGGGCCGCCTGTGCCTGTCACCCGACGGCCACGGCGGGTCGCTCAAAGCCCTCTATGCCAGCGGCGCCATCGCCGACATGAAACGCCGCGGGATCGAACAGATCAGCTACACGCAGGTGGACAACCCGCACGTCCGCATGGTCGATCCGCTGTTTGTCGGCCTGCACGATCTCGATGCCGCGCAGATGTCGTCCAAGATGCTGCCCAAAGCCTATCCCAGGGAAAGACTGGGCAACTTCTGCCTGGTCAACGGCCGGGTTGCCGTCATCGAATACTCGGACCTGCCTGACGAACTGGCCGACCAGCGCACCGCCGACGGCGAGCTGCGGTTCCGTGCCGGCTCGATCGCTATCCACGTCATCCGCGTTGATTTCGTCGAGGCGTTGAATCAGCGTTCCGGGTCTCAAGCCTCAAGCCCCAAGCCTCAAGCCTTCTTCGCACTGCCCTATCACCGCGCGGGAAAGACGGTGCCTTACGTTGACACCAAAACCGGTCGGCACGTCGAACCGTCCACTGCCAACGCCGTGAAACTGGAGACCTTCGTGTTCGACGCGCTGCCGATGTGTGAGAAGTCGATCGTGTACGAGACCGATCGCATCGAGGAGTTCGCGCCGATCAAAAACGCCGAAGGCGTGGACAGCCCCGAAACCAGCCGACAGCTTCAGATCGAACGCGCCGCCCGCTGGCTCGAATCCCGCGGCGTCACCGTGCCACGCAACAGCGACGGCCGACCCGAGGCGGTCATCGAAATCCAACCTCTGACCGCCATCGAACCAGCCGACCTCGACACTACTGATTTACCGGGATCCATCGAACGCGGCGCGAAACTGTTGATTTGACGGAGCATCTGTCATGAAGCATTTACGTGAGGAACTGTGGTTCAACACACCCCACCGGCGGGACTACGTCAACATCACCGACAAGATCCAGAAGCTGGTGCACAACAGCGGCGTCCGCAACGGGCTTTGCCTGGTCAACGCGATGCACATCACCGCCAGCGTGTACATCAACGACGCCGAGGCGGGTTTAATTCAGGACTACGACGATTGGCTCGAAAAACTCGCGCCCCATGAGCCGATCGCGCAGTACCGGCACAACAACACCGGCGAGGACAACGCCGATGCACACCTGAAGCGGCAGGTCATGGGCCGCGAGGTGGTCGTGGCCATCACCGACGGCAAGCTCGACTTCGGCCCGTGGGAGCAGATCTATTACGCCGAGTTCGACGGCCGGCGCCGCAAGCGCGTGCTGGTTAAGATCATCGGGGAATGAACGCGGGGAAGCGCCGATGAATGCTATCCAAGCGCAATCGCCTGCCGGAGGTCGACCGGTGGCGGCACTGTGCAGCAAGGGGGGACCCGAGACAGTGCTGCTCGAGGCGATAACGACGGAGATTGACCGGCTCGGTTGGCGCCTGATCGTGGTGCGGGATGGCGATCGGGCCGGGCTAGAAGCCGACGTGTTATTGATGTTGGGCCACGGCCGCACCTTCCGGCAGTACGCCCACCTGTTGCGGCGAACCGCTGATCGACATGCCCGGACAATTCTGTGGCAGGCCGATCCGCTGCTGCCGCCGACACTGACGGAGTCGGTCCGGCGAAAAGCGTTGACGGCAGCGGGGATTTATGACCGGCTCAACTGGATCGGTTCGCTGATCGGTGTGATCAGCTTCGGGCAAAGCTCCCTGGGCCGTCGTCTCGCGACCCAACGGGCGATCTATCGCTTCGCCTCGAAGCCGCTGTTCTTGCTAGCGACGGCGCGCACGTTCCCACCCGAATCGAAGCGGAAGTGGGATCGCGTCAACTACCGGACGATTCGCGTCACGGCTGAATGCGAGCAGTGGATTCGGCGCGCCGTGCGCGAAGGCTGGCTCGATCACCTGTGCGTCAGCACGATTCAGAAGCAGCGCTACCTGGCCGAACACGGCATCGCCTCCACGTTCGCGCCGCTGGGCGTGTATCCGGCGCTCGGCCGAGACATGAATCTCGAGCGCGACATCGACGTGCTGTTCATCGGGACGGTACGGCGCGGCGAGCGGCGCGAGCGGCTGCTCGAATGGCTGCAACGCGATTGCCGCCAACGGGGCGTGAGGCTGCACGTGGTCACGGGCGGATGCCGAGGCGAAGCACGCACCGAACTCCTTAATCGGGCCAGGCTGTTGTTGCACCTGCACCAGTACCCATGGGACACGCCCTGGATCCGGTTGTTCATGGGCACTGCTTGCGGCGCCGCGCTGCTCAGCGAGCCGATATCCGATGCGCGACCGTTCCAGCCCGGCGTGCACTACGCCGAGGCGGCCGCAGACCAGCTCGTCGAGGCCGCGGTGGACCTGCTGGACGACCCGCCGCGTATCGAGCAAATTGTGACCACCGCGCAAGACTGCATCCAACGGGAGTTCACGCTGGGCCGATCTTTACGTACAATACTGCGGTTGTGCCCATCTATGGTGGCAGGGCCGTGATCAGGAGGCGTTGATCCAGACCATGATTCCAATTGCGCGACCATGCATCGGGGAGGCCGAACAGGCGGCGGTCAACCGCGTGTTCGAGAGTCGCTGGCTCGGCATGGGCGAAGTCACGCAGCGGTTCGAGGATCGGCTGCGTGAATACCTCGGTGTCAAGCACGTGATCGCTACGAGCAGGGGCACGGCGGCGCTGCATCTGGCGCTGGATGCGCTCGACCTGCAGCCGGGCGACGAGGTGATCGTGCCCTCGTTGACATTCGTCGCCACGGTGCAGGCGATCGTGATGGCGGGCGCCACCCCCGTGTTCTGTGAGGTGAATCCGTCCACGCTGAACATCGAAGTGGAGGATGCACTGCGGCGCATCACGGAACGCACGCGCGCGATCATGCCCGTGCACTTCGGCGGGCTGGCCTGCGACATGGACGCCCTGCTCCCGGCCGCGCACGAACAGGGCATCGCGATCGTCGAAGATGCCGCTCACGCGTTCGGGTCAACCTATCGTGGCCGCCCGATCGGTACCCTCGGCGACCTGACCTGCTTCAGCTTCCACGCGATCAAAAACATCACGTGCGGCGAAGGCGGCGCCGTGGCCACCAACCACGATCACCAGGCCAAGACCATCGCGCAACGGCGCTACCTCGGTATTGATCAGGATACCTGGCGGCGCGAAGGACAGCTCAAGAAGTGGCAATACCGGGTCGTCTCTCACGGTTTCCGCTATCACATGAGTGATATCAATGCCGCGATCGGGCTGGCGCAACTGGATCGGCTGGAAGATTTCGCAGCCCACCGACGCCGAATCGTGCGCCGGTATGACGACGCGTTCGGGGGTGTCGAGGGAATCACCTTGCTGCGGCGCGACCTGCACGAAACCATCCCGCATATGTACGTCATACGTGTGAATGCGGAACAGCGCGATGTGCTGGTCGAGCACCTTGCGGAGCAAGGCGTCGGCGCGGGTGTGCATTACGCGCCCATTCATCTTCAACCGGTCTTTGATGCATATCGAGTCTGCCTGCCCGTGACCGAGCAGTTGTACGGGCAGATCATCACGCTGCCGCTTTACGTAGAGATGACAGATGAGCAGATCGGCCGCGTCATCGCCTCGGTCAGCTCGTTTTTCAAGACCTCGGTTTTGAGCGGTGTTGTATGACAATGGATGCCACAGACATGACCGGCAACGCCGTGCACGGTGCCATTCGGAGCATCGATGCCGCGGTTCAACCTTTGCTGATCCTGGGCACGCGCCCGTACGCATTGGTGGTGGCCGACCTGGTCTCCGCGATCGAAGGCTACCGGGTGGCTGGGTTCGTGGAGAATATGGACCGGCAGCGCTGCAACGAGCGCCTGGGCGGCATGCCGATCTACTGGATCGACGAGCTGGCCGAGCTGGCGCAAGACCACGTGGCCGTCTGCTCACTCGCCACCACCCGCCGCAATCAGTTCATCCAACAGGCCCGCGACCAGGGCCTCCGGTTTGCCACGCTCGTACATCCTTCCGCCCACATCTCCGACCGCAGCACCCTGGGCGAGGGGACTCGCGTCGAAGTCGGTTCGATCATCGCTGCGTTCACCGATGTCGGGCGACACGTGGCGATTAACCGCGGCGCGACCATCGGCCATCACAACCGCATCGGCGACTTTGTCACCATCCACCCCGGCGTCAACATCGCCGGCCACTGTCGCATCGGTGACAGGACCTTCATCGGCATCGGCGCCAACATTATTGACGGCATCCGCATCGGCACCCAAGCCGTCATCGGCGCCGGCGCGGTCGTGGCCAAAGACGTCCCGGATCGCGTGCAGGTCGTCGGTGTGCCGGCACGCATCGTCAAACAGAACATCGAAGGCAACTACGGGGCGACGTGTGGACAAACTGATCATCAACGCGGCCATCACCGGCATGGTGCCCACGAAACAGGACAACCCGGCGGTGCCGATCACCGTGGGCGAGATCGTCGCCGACGCCCGGCGCTGCTACGACGCCGGCGCCAGCCTCGTCCACGTCCACGCACGCGATGAGGATGGCCAACCCACCGTCCAGAAGGAGATCCATGAGTCGATCATCACCGGCATCCGCGCCGCCTGCCCCGGCATGCTGATCTGCGGGTCGACCAGCGGGCGGACCCACAAACGGTTTGAGCAACGCGCCGTCGTGCTCGACTGCCTGCCCGACCTGGCGTCGCTGACGATGGGGTCGCTGAACTTCCCCAAACAAGCGTCGGTCAACGCCCCAGACATGATCCAGGCGCTAGCCAAGGCGATGCTCGACCGCGGCATCGTGCCGGAGTTGGAGTTCTTTGACCTCGGCATGATCGATTACGCCCGGGACTACATGATCCGCAAGCGGCTGCTCGTCAAACCGTTCTATGCCAACCTGCTGCTGGGTTCGCTGGGGACGGTGGCCGCCAACCCATACAACCTCGTGGTGATGGTGCGCGCGCTGCCCAAAGACATGACATGGTCCGCGACGGGCATCGGCCGGTCCCAGTTCCCGATCAATGCCTTGGCGGTCACGATGGGCGGGCACGTCCGTGTCGGGCTCGAGGACAGCCTCTGGTATGACGCCGCCAAGACGCAGCCGGCCACCAACGCGGGCCTGATCGATCGCGTTGTGCAAGTCGCGCGCGCCGTCGGCCGCGAGCCCGCCAGCCCCGAAGAAGCCCGCCAGATGATCGGCATCTCCGCCAGAACCCGCGAACATGCCAATTGGTCTGTCGCCGCTGCCCAGGAGGTGGTTCGGTAAACCGTTATCGTCCGCGGAGCGTGACACCCAGACGATAGATGATGCGGAGCATCACCCATCGCATGCGACGGATGGTCGTAGCGGGCTCAACCCTGGATCGACGTGATTTTCACTTCGAGATAATCCTGGCGGTGGCCTTTGCGACGGAGGTAGGTCTTTCGTCGCTTGAACTTAACGATCTCGACCTTGTCGGTCCTGTCCCGGCCGAGCACGTCGGCGGTTACCTTGGCGCCCTTGACGTATGGCGTGCCGATCT
>JAZGCX010000187.1:0-14733 GCA_036477175.1 Phycisphaeraceae bacterium | reverse complement strand
CGGATCAACGCCATGGCATCGGCCGACGCCTCGACCAACACGATCAGGGCGAACTGCCCACGCAGGTTAATCATCCGGGAGTCGGCCAGGTTCGCGCCGGCCTCCAGCAGACAGCCGGTGAACTCGTCCACCAGCCCCGGGCGGTCCGGGCCGACAGCGGTAATGACCAGTTGCGGCATCAAGTCGCTCCGTGTGACCGTCAGCAGACCCCGGCCCCCCCGGACCCGGCGGGCGTCGCCCACCGGCTATTGACGGGCACGCTCGTACCAACAGCCGGCGGCGGCGCCAGCGTATCGGCAAATCGTCGGGCTTCAACCCGCCGCCACCGCCGCCCCGCAACACGTCCGATCCACCGCCAACGCGATCCGCTGCAGCGTCACGATCGTCTCGGCCAGCACCGGCGGCGTAATGGACTGGGCGCCGTCGGTCAGGGCGTGCTCGGGGTCGGGGTGCGCCTCGATCAGCAGGCCGTCCGCTCCACAAGCGACCGCGGCCTTGCACATGTCCGGCACCAGGCGGGCGTGCCCGGTGCCCTGCGACGGGTCGATCACCACCGGCAGGTGAGATCGGTAGTGAAGCTCCGGCACGACGGAAAGGCTCAGCGTGTTGCGGGTGTGATTCTCGAACGTGCGGACGCCCCGCTCGCACAGAATGACGTTGGGGTTGCCCGCCACAAGGATGTACTCGGCCGCTTGCAGGTACTCGTCGATCGTCATCGACATGCCGCGTTTGAGCAGGATCGGCTTGGGCTGCTTGCCGGCCGCCTCCAACAGCCTGAAGTTCTGGCAATTCCGCGTGCCGATCTGGAGGCAGTCGGCGTAACTGGAGACCAGGTCCACTTCGGACGGCGTGAGCACTTCGGTGACGATGGCCAGGCCGGTCTCTTGCCGCGCTGCCGCCAGGAACTTCAGCCCCTCTTCACCCAGGCCCTGGAACGAGTAGGGATTGGTCCGCGGCTTAAACGCACCGCCACGCAGCGCCGTTGCCCCCGCCTCCTTCACCTGCCGCGCCGCAGCCATGATCTCGGCTTCGCCCTCGACACTGCACGGCCCGGCGATCACCTGCACCTGCCGCCCCCCGATCACGCAGTCGTCGCTGAGCCGAACCTCCGTCGGCTGCTTCTTGTACATGCGGGCGGCGATCTTGTACGGCGCCAGCACCCGCATCACCCGGTCCACCCCCGCGCACTGCTCCAGCACGTCCTTGTCCTTCTTGCGATCGTCACCGACCACGGCCACCACCGTCAGGTTCGTGCCGTGGATCACGTGGTCCTTCAGCCCCATCTCGCGGATCAGATGCTTCACGTGCTCCACTTGGGTTTCCGTTGCGTCCGGCTGCATGACGACGATCATGGCTGTGCTCCTTGGCCTGCTGAGGCTGGGCTACGTTGCTTCATCGGCCGATCCATTAAAAAACCCCAACGCTGGCCGCGTCGGGGTTGCATCCAGTCATCTAAGTGCTCGGATTACAAGGTCCCCGTCGCGGCTCGAGGCCGGCTAAACCCAAAGAAACCAAAATAGAAGAACGAGGACCGCATCACCCTAAAGTATGACACCCCTCTGCCGGTTGTCAACCGCAAACGACCCGTAAACTGGGTCTGCCCGCCTCCGAAGCCGGTGTTCTTGCGGGCTTGCCCGGCGCCGGCGGCGGCGACGCCCGGGGCGAAAAAAAAGGCCTCCCGCCGGTCGAAGGCTGGGGCCGACGGGAGCGCAGGAGAAGGAATGAAGCCAAGCCAAGGGCACCCTTTTCTCCCGCTCACGTCAAAATACTATGATGTCCCCTGTCCCGTGTCAAGCCCCTTCGCCTTCGTCCCCGGACTCATGCCGCACGGCGGCGGGCTTGGAGGGTGATGCGCCCGCTTTCGTAGTACCCGAACCGGCAACACTGTCGCTGCGCACCTTCGGAAGCGTCGTGCTGCTGCGATATCGGACCCGGCGGACGTCGGCGGCCGGCTATTGTTGGGAGCGTGATAGCGCGATCCGCGGGTGGCTCAGGCGGCTTTGAGGTTGCCGAATGATTGGACCATTTGTTTGACGCAGCCGGTGGGGCCGACGATGACCAGTTCGTCACCGCGGTCGAGTTCGGTGTCGGGCGAGGGGCTGAACCGGCGGCAGCCGTCGGCGCCGACGATCGCGATGACGATGATGCCGGTGTCGACCAAGGGCACTACTTGATCGATTGTCTTGCCTTCGGTGCCGGGGAAGCGGTGCAGACTCACCTTTAAGATTTCCAGGTCGGGCCAGTGCCCGTCCAGCTCGAACATGTCTTCGACCAGCGGGTTCAGCAGCAGATCGGTAATCCTGATAGCGCCGATCAGCGGCGGACAGATGACGCGGTCAGCGCCGGCCCGGATCAGCTTGGGCTCGGTCCTGACGTCCTCGGCCCGTGTGATGATGGTCAATTTGTCATTGAGGCTGCGGGCGTTGAGTGTGACGAAGACGTTGTCGGCATCGTGGGGCAGACAGGTGGCCAGGCCGCTGGCGCGGTCGATCCCGGCCAGGACGAGGGTTTCTTCCCGCATCGCGTCGTCGCAGATGAACAGGCAACCGAGCTGCTCGGCCTCCTGAATCCGCCGCTCGTTATTTTCGATCAGGACAAACGGCACGCCTCGGTACTTGAGCGTCAGGCACAGCGCCCGGCCCATCCGCCCGAATCCCACGACGACATAGTGGTTCCGAAGATTGTTGATCTTGTTCATCAGTTGCCGCCTTCCGAAGATGACTCGAAGTTGTCCGTCGATGAAGAACGCCACCACGTTAGCCGACGCATACAGCACGGCGGCGATGCCTGAAATCATGAGGAAGATCGTCCAGGCGATCTCGGCGTGTGACAGGGGATTGCCGCCTTCCTTCCAACCGACGGTCGTGAGGATAACCACACAGATGTACAGGGACTCGAAGAGGGATCGATCGCCGATGAGCATGTATCCGATGGTGCCGAAGGTGAACAGCATGGCAAGCACCAGCAGGCTGACGACGAGTTGTCTGGTGATGTTGGACATGGCGCCCGTCTCGGTGGTTGGGCCGGTGGTGGTTTCGCCGGTGTGGGGCGGGCGCCGCGCGCACCGCACCGTCACCAACCTGATTCAATGTCGGCCAGAATAGGGGCGGGGTTCACCAGATCGACACGGCCGGCCGTCAAACAATAACCCCCCGACGGACCTGCGTGCGGGTGCCGAATGCGGGCGAGAGGACTCGAACCTCTACGGGTGTTACCCCACCAGGACCTAAACCTGGCGCGTCTGCCAATTCCGCCACGCCCGCGGTCAACACCATAATAGCACTTGACACAGGCAGCTACGACTCCGATGTCGCCGCCAATGAACGCAAATGAATGCGAATGGGCCGCGATCACCGATCGCGGCTTTATAACCGTAAGGTGCAGGTGATAGACTCTGCGGCGTGAACGGCAGCAATATCGAACCACGCTTGGGGGTTTGCAGTTGGTCGTTGCAGCCAATGGGTGTGGACGAGCTAATCGAGAAGGTGAAGCAGACGGGGATCGACAAGGTGCAACTGGCCCTCGACCCGCTGCGCGAGGGCGGCAACCGCTGGCGTGACACCGGCAAAAAGCTGGCCGACTCAGGGATCACGATCCTGTCGGGCATGTTCGGCACGGTCGGCGAAGACTACTCGACGATCGAAACGATCCGTCGGACCGGCGGGGTGGTGCCGGACGTGACGTGGCCGGCGACGTGGGCGAACGTGCGGCAGATCCCGCCGATCGCCCAGTCGCTGGGGGTCGAGCTGATCACGTTCCACGCCGGCTTCGTGCCGGAGAACCCCGATGAGCCGGGTTACGCCACGGTGCTCGAACGTGTCGGACGAATCGCAGACCTGTTTGCCGCAGCCGGGATGAAGATCGGGCTGGAGACGGGACAGGAAAGTGCGCAGGCACTCGAACGATTCCTCTGCGACCTGGGCAGGCAAAACGTGGGCACGAACTTCGACCCGGCAAACATGATCCTGTACGGCAGCGGCGACCCGATCGAAGCGGTTCGGCTTCTTGCACCCAGGCTTTGGCAGTGTCACATCAAGGACGCGACCCGCTCGAACGTGCCCGACACATGGGGCACGGAGGTGGTCGTCGGCACGGGCGAGGTGGACTGGCCCGGATTCTTCAATGTGTTGAATGAGGCCGGTTATGCCGGCAACTTCTCGATCGAGCGCGAGGCCGGCGACAGCCGCGTGGCGGACATCCGCACGGCGAGGGAGAATATCCATGCAGTGGTCAGTGGTCGGTGATCGGTGGCCGGTGGTCAGGGGTCAGTGAGCCGATCAAATAAAGCCGGCGATGGTATCGCCGGTGCATTTACAGTAAGCGCAGGGAGCGGGGCGGTCATGAGGCGGCGGGTGCCCGGCGATCAGAATCGCCGGCTGTCATGAGGTGGCGGCGACTGTTCACTGACCACCCGTCACCAGCCACTGACCACTAACTTCATCCAATGCGGGTGAGAGGAGTCGAACCTCCACGGGGTGTTTAGCCCCACTAGGACCTGAACCTAGCGCGTCTGCCAATTCCGCCACACCCGCATTAAGCTAACGCTTATCAGTGTAGGCCGACGGGCGCAGCAGGCAAGTGGTTGTATTGCTGATCGTCGATCGTCGATTGCGGGCCGCCGTACCGATCAGGAGTCGCCAACGGTCCTCCGGCAGTCGGCTACAGTGTCAACACGTTGATGTTGGTGTTGGTGTAGATGCACAACTCGCCGGCGATGGCCATGGCGTCACGGGCGATCTGCTCGGGCGAGTGATCGGTGTGTTGGATCAGAGCGCGGGCGGCGGCGGTGGCGTAGGCGCCGCCGGAGCCGATGCCCGCCACGCCGTCGCTGGGCTCGATCACGTCGCCGCTGCCGGAGACGATCAGTGTGCAGGTGCGGTCGGCGACAATCAGCAGGCTTTCCAGCCGCCGCAGCAGCCGATCGGTGCGCCACAGCTTGGCCAGCTCGATCGCGGCCTTTTTGATGTTGCCCGGCGAGTCCTTGAGCCTGGTCTCGAAGCGATCAACCAGGGCGAACGCGTCGGCGGCGGCCCCGGCAAAGCCGACCAGTACGCCGGCATCGTCGGCGCCACCGGCGTCGAGCATGCGGACTTTCATGGCGTCGGCCTGGGCGATCACCTGCTCGAGCGTGACCTGGCCGTCACCAGCGACGGCCACCTCGAGGCCGCGGCGAACCGAGAGGATCGTGGTGGCGTGAAACTGCGGTTTCAACATGGCGGCATTGTAGCGATTGGCTTAGGCCGAAGACGGTGACCGGCGATCGCCCGTGGCCGATTTACCGGTATAACGGGGCGGTGTGCGACGAATCGGGTCACATGCCGGTGTTGGTCGAGCCGGTGCTTGCGTTGCTCGCGCCGCGGCCGGGGCAGGTGGTATTGGACTGCACGATCGGACAGGGCGGTCACGCGGAGCTGATCGTGCCGCAGTTAGCGCCCGGGGGGCGGTACGTGGGGCTGGACGTGGACCCGGCGAATGCGGAGTTTGCCCGCCGTCGGCTGGCTGATGCCCCGGTGCGGGTAGACGTGGTGCACGCCAACTTCGTCCAGGCCCCGACGGTGCTGGAACAACTGGGGCTGAGCGCGGCCGACGCCCTGCTGGCCGATCTGGGTGTTAGCTCGAACCAGCTTGACGACCCGGCGCGGGGGCTGTCGTTCGCGGCGGACGGCCTGCTGGATATGCGGCTGGACCCGGCGCTGCCGCGGACCGCCGCCCACCTGGTCAATCACTTGTCGGAGCGGGAGTTAGCCGATCTGATCTACCGGTATGGCGAGGAGCGGCTGAGCCGAAAAATCGCCCGAAAGATTGTCGAGCAGCGGGCGCGATCCCCGATCGATACGACAGCGGCGTTAGCCCATCTGGTGCGTCAGGTGTATTGGTCGGCGGCGGCCGGCCGCAAGGGGACCGGCAAGGGTTCGCGCCGCGATCGGCGTGTCCGATCCAGGATCGACCCGGCTACACGCACGTTCATGGCGCTTCGGATTGCGGTGAACAACGAACTAGCCGCATTGGAGCAGCTTCTAGCGGATGTGCCGGCCCTGGTGGCCAAGGGGGGCGTGGCAGCGGTGATCAGCTTCCATTCCCTCGAAGATCGGCCGGTCAAGCGGGCGTTTTCGAAGCTGGCGAAACAGGGGTTAGGCGAGGTACTGACACGCAAGCCGCTGACCGCCGACACCGCCGAGCGGGTCGCCAACCCCCGAAGCCGGTCGGCCAAACTCCGGGCCCTGCGGATGGCCGGCACCGGGCCCCAAGCCGCTTGACGACCGATTTGCAGAAGCGGACTGGACAAACGGCTCGAAATCCTGCAAAGTTACAGTGACGTCAGGGATGGCGAATCAACTTAGGCGAAAGCCTCAACTCAAAACGCCCTACATGGATGGATGGGTCATGACACGCGAAACCAAGGTCGGACTGCTCGTGGGGATGGGTGTCATTCTGCTGATCGGGATCATCGTGAGCGATCACTTGGCGGTCGTGAACGAACAGACGCCCGCTGACTTGGTCGATTACGCGCCGCAGGCTCAGCCCAGTGTCGGTGCGGTGAATCACCAGCTCGCCGCCACGACGGCCGACGGCGCGCTGCGGCAGCGGGAGCCGTTGCCGATTCCGGGCCAAGTCCGTCGCGGCGAAGACTTGGTTGTTGGTGAGCCGGTCGTGCCCGAGACGATCATCCCCCCCGCTGCCAGCCGCACCACCGCGGTGGACGAGCCGCCCGCAGCGCCGCGGGAAGGTTCGGCCCCCGCCCCGACCATTCACTATGTCAAAAACGGTGAAACACTGTATGACATCGCCAAGCGATATTACGGCGACGGCAACCTGTGGCGGATCATCGCCCGGGCCAACCGGGACCGTGTCAGCGAGAACGGGCGTGTTGCGGTCAATGTCCGGCTGACCGTACCAAACATCTCACGCCTCGCCACTCATCCCGACTTCGAGCCGGTTGACGATCATGGGCGGCTGCTGGCGACGGTGCCGGGGCCGCGCGGTTCGATCACAACGGATCGTGGTGGGCGGTTCATTACTGTTCAACCCAATCAGACACTGAGCGAACTGGCGGCCCAGTACCTCGGCTCGAGCCAACGCTGGCCGGAACTGCTTGAGGCCAATCGTGACAAGCTGTCGGACCCGACGGAACTCGGCGCGGGGATGACGATTCGGATTCCCGGCGCAACCGCATCAGCCGCGACACCCGCCGCGAAGCCTCAACGCCAAACGACCGCCGCCGCACAATCAAACACCTACACGGTGCAGCGGGGCGACACGCTCTACGGGATCGCCCAACGCCTGCTCGGTGACGGCGAACAGTGGTCAACGATCTACGAGGCCAATCGGGACACGCTCGACAGCCCGCATGACCTGGAGGTCGGCCAGACCCTGAGAATCCCTGCACCGTGAACCAATGTGCGGCCCCAACGAAACGACGGACAGCAGAACCCCCGCCTTGCGGCGGGGGCTGTCAAACCAAGCACATTGATCAACCAGGATCGGCATGATGTATCCGAAAGTGATCGCCGCCATTGTGTCTGCGACCTTGCTGGGCGCCATGTTGTTGAGCCTGCGTCAGCATCGGCTGGAGACGATGCACGAGATGACCGCGCTGCACAGCCGGGTCAGCCGGGTCCGCCAGTCGACGTGGGACCGCCAGGTGCACATCGCCCAGTCCCTTGAGCCGAGTCGACTGCGTGATGCGGTCGCGCGTGCCGAACTCGACCTTGAGCCGATCACACCACTGAGCCCCCAAGCAACCGCCGGTCGCGAGCCGCGCCTGGCCAGCGCACGCCATGGTCAAGACTAACGCCGCTCGTGCCGCGCGTGTTCGTCGGCGTGCGCTGAGGCCGCCCAAGGGCACGCCGATCAAGTCCGACCCGTACGCCGGCTCCACCGGTGGGGCTGGACGGGTGTTGGTTATCGGCCGGGTGATGATCAGCCTGGTGACGGTGGCGATGGTGGCACTGCTTGCGCGGGTGGTGCAATTGCAGACGCTGGCCCCGCCGCCGGTGCAGCGGTTGGTCAATTCGCAGAGTAGTCTGGCGACGTTTGAAGCCAGGCGGGGAAGCCTGCTCGACCGCCGCGGCCGACCGATCGCCATCACCCGCGTGGTCCAACGGCTGTTCATTGATCCGCGACTGATCGACGACCCGGTGGCGCTGTGCGAACGTGTTGGCCATACGCTGGGGTATGACCCGGCGTGGATCGAAAAGAAGCTCAGCGCCCGGCCGAACAGTCGGTACATCGTGATCGACCAGCGTCTGGACGACAATCGTGTTGAACAGGTCAAGTCGCTGCGGCTGGCGGGGCTGGCGACCGAACCGCGACTGCTGCGCGAGTACCCGCAAGGTCCGCTGGCCGGGGCGATGATCGGCTTCGTCGGGTTCGAGGGCAAGGGGCTCGAAGGACTGGAGCGCACGTTCGAGAACGAGTTGGCCGGGCACAACGGGTCGATCCGCTACCTCCGCGATGCGCGGCGCCGGCCGCTGTGGGTGGAAGCCAAACGTTACCAGCCCAGCCGGGACGGTCGAACCATTCGGCTGACGCTCGACCTGGTCATCCAGTCGATTGCCGAGGCCCAGCTAAGCCGGGCGTGCGAGCAATTCGCCGCCGAATCGGGGCAGTTGATCGTGATGCACCCGGGCACGGGGCAGATCCTGGCGATGGCGAACTGGCCCGGATTTGACCCCGCCGACGCCAACGCCGCCAAGCCCCGGCAGTGGCGCAACCGCTGCGTGACCGACGTGCACGAACCCGGTTCGACGTTCAAGCCGTTCATCTACGCCGCGACAATCGACGCGGCCGTGGCCCACCCGCTGGAGGTGATCGACTCGAACCTTTCGCCGCCCGGCCGCCGGCTGCACGACACACGCGACCACGGACCCATTACCGTCGAGCAGGGCCTGATCAAGTCCAGCAACCGGTTGATGGCGCAGCTCGGCCTGCGGATGGGCTCAGACCGATTGCACGCGGCGGTCAGGGGCTTCGGGTTCGGGACACCGACCGGCAGCGGCCTGCCGGGTGAGGTGGCCGGCATCGTCCACCGGTTGAGCAAGTGGACCAAGTATTCAATGACCAGCGTGCCGATCGGCCAGGAGATCGCCGTCACGCCATTGCAGATGACCCGCGCGTTTAGCGTGTTCGCCAACGGCGGGTTGCTGGTGACGCCGACGATCCGCATGCCCGATGAGCACGCCACCGAGGCGACACCGCCGCCGATCTACCGGCGCGTGATCAGTGCGGCGACGGCCGACCACACCCGCCACGTGCTACGGCGCGTCGTTACCGAAGGCACCGGCCACCGCGCCAACAGCCGGCTTTACGCCATCTTCGGCAAGACCGGCACCGCACAGGTGGCCCAAAACGGCCGCTACGTCGAGGGCCAGTACGTCGCGTCGTTCATCGGCGGCGCCCCGTTCGACGACCCGCAGATTGTCGTCGGCTGCACCATCCATCGGCCCGACCCGTCCGTGGGCTACTACGGCGGACTCGTGGCCGGGCCGGTCGTCCGCGCGGTCATCGAACAGAGCCTGATCTACATGGGCGTGACGCCGCAACAAAACGACCAGGACATCTCCCCCGTGCGATTCGTGCGCGAATGACAAACCCCGGCCTTGCGGCCGGTACGTGTTTAGCCTAGTTGGGCGGTCACGGACAGGGATAGCCCCCGCCGCAAGGCGGGGGTTACGTCGCTTCGAAGGCGAACAAGAACCCCACCCTTGCGGGTGGGGCTATTGGTTTCGCCCCCGTCGCAGTACGTGTTCAGCATGAAAGCCGTTTTTGTTCACAAACAAAGTTTTTCCAGGCTAAACACGTACTGCGGCCGGGCTGTTGAATCAATCGCAGGCGCACGATGGATCCAGCCGGGCTGGGCGCTTGTCGCATGATCGGCATCCCGTTAGTTTGTCTGCGCGCCAGGAGTCGGAAAGGACGCCCACCGTGTTGCGTACGCCGTTTTATCAGTTTCACGCCGATCACGGCGCAAGGTTCGTTGACTTTGCCGGATGGCGGATGCCGATCTCGTACGGCTCGATCCACGCGGAACATCATCAGGTGCGCCACTGGGGCGGGCTGTTCGACGTGTCGCACATGGGCCGGATCGAGATCGCCGGCCGCCACGCCCGCCGCCTGCTTGAGCGGGTCCTGACCCGCCGCGTCAGCGACATGGCCGAGCAAAGCTGCCGCTACAGCCTCATCTGCAACGAACAAGGCGGGACACTCGACGACGTGATCGTCTATCGGTTTGACGACCACTGGCTGTTGGTCGTCAACGCATCGAACCGCGAAAAGGTTCTGGCCCACTTGCGCGCCGTCGGGGCTGAACTGTCGGTCAAGATTGACGACCAGACCACCACCACGGCGATGGTCGCGCTTCAGGGCCCGAAGGTGATGCAGCACATCGGCCGGTTCTCCACCGAGGTGCCGACGCTGAAGCGATACCACTTTTGCGTCAAGAACCTGCTGGTGCTCAAGATGACCATCAGCCGCACCGGATACACCGGTGAAGACGGCGTGGAGGTGATCCTTTCCGCGAACATGGCCCCACAGGCGATCAAACTGCTGCTAAGCGAACCGGCGGGCGAGGCGGCGGCGGTGGTGATCAAGCCAGCCGGATTGGGGGCGCGCGACACGCTGCGGATGGAAGCGGGGATGCCGCTGTACGGCCACGAGCTGGATGAGCAGACCGACCCGTTGTCAGCCGGCCTGCACTTTGCCGTCAACCTTGACAAAGACCAGCACGACAACGGTGAGAAGTTCATCGGCCAGGCCGCGCTCAAAACGATCGGGGCCGAAGGCTCGAAGCGGAAGCTGATCGGGCTCAAGCTCGACGGCAAGCGCACCGCCCGCCAGGGCATGAAGGTGTTGTTGGGCGACCGCCCGATCGGGGCCGTGACCAGCGGCTGCCTCTCGCCCACGCTCGGCTACCCGATCGCGATGGCTTACGTCGAAGCGCAAAGCTGCGGCGAGGGCGCGACGGTGTGCGTGGCGTTGCGGTCAAAGCCAGTCGATGCGCAAGTCGTGGCCTTGCCGTTTTACAAGCGGCGGACGTAGTGCGTGTGGCAGATCAGCGTGGGTGCTGCGGCATCCTATTACAGCCGCGACCTATCAGGTCGCGGCTATTGGCGCCGCTCAACGGGGCACAGACATCCATGATGCCTGGCTTAGGCGGCATCTGCGTCGGACGCGGTGGTGGAGCGCCGTACGGTGCGGCGGCGGCGGTGTGAGCCGGCCTGATCCGGCGGCTCATCAAACGGGTTGTCGCTCGACAGCCGCTCGTTCAGCTTACTGAGCGCCTCGATCTCAATCTGTCGGACTCGCTCGCGGGTCAGACCCACCTGTTTGCCGATCTCCTTGAGCGTCAACGGTTCGTTGCCGTTGAGGCCGTAACGCAGGCGAAGAATCATGGCCTCGCGCTGATCGATGCAATCCAGGAGCATGAGGATGGTTCGCAGGTCATCAGATTCGAGCACCTGTTGGTCAGGCGTCGGTGTCTTGGGATCGCTGAGCAGCTCCGACAGCAGCGGGGCGTCATCCGGGCCGTTGCTTCCGGTCTGCGCCGGGCGGCGGAAGGCGCGGACCGCTTTGCGGATAATGCGGACCTTCTTGGGCGGCAGCTTCAGTTGCTCGGCCAACTCCTGGATCGAGGGGCCGCGGCCCAGCTTCTCCTGCAGGTCCTGGTGGGCCTTTTTCCACTTGGCGATCTGCTCGACCATGTAGGCAGGGATGTGCACGGGTTGGACGGCGTTGATCAGGGCGCGCTTGATCGCCTGCTTGATCCACCACGAGGCGTAGGTGCTGAACCGCGCGCCCTGGTCGGGGTCGAACGCCTCGACCGCGCGGAGCAGGCCCAGGTTGCCCTCTTCGATCAGGTCGTTCAGGTTCAGCCCACGGTTGCCGTAGCGCTTGGCGATGCTGACCACCAGCCGCAGGTTAGAGCGGATCATCTGGTCGCGCGCCGCCGGGCAGTTCTCGTGGATCATCTGCCAACACAGATCCCGCTCCTGCTCGGCGGTCAGCAGCGGGGCTTCGTCGATTTGCCTCAGGTAAAGCTCCAGGCCGCTTTTTACCGGACGGTACGCCATGAACGGGATGCTTCCTCCAACCTCCACGCGGACAGACCCCCTCGCAGGCACCGCGCCTGGACGGATACGCTTAAGGTCGGCGGTTTGTTGCGGGTGCTTGAGGCTGCCGATTCGGCAGTGAGACGACCGCCAAGGCCCCCGGGGCAGCCATCCGGAGGCTTGGACAAGAACATGCATCTTTCGGTCAAGGGGTTTGGGCCGCACCGTCTACACTGTCCCACGCCAGGGCAGCGGCACCGACAATACCGGCCCGGATACCTAACTGCGCTGGAACAATCCGGACCCGGCCAGGGACAAGCGTCCAATTGTGCGTGGCGTAGGCGGCACGCACCCGGCTGAGCAGCGGATCACCGGCCTGGGCCAGCCCCCCGGCGAGCACGATCATTTGCGGGTCCAGGAGCCGGCTCAGGTTCACGCAGCAGATGCCCAGGTAATCGGCCGTCTCGTCGGCGATCCGGCAGGCCAGGGCATCTGCCGCCACGACGGCGTCAAACACGTCCTGCGAGCTGAGCTGGCCCCCCTGCTCGTCGCAGGTCGCACGCAGGCTCGACCGTTCGCCCGCCTCGATCGCTTCGATCGCCCGACGCGCCACACCCGTCGCCGACACATAGCACTCCAGACATCCGCGCTGGCCGCATCCACAGGCGCGGCCGTTCGGCTCAATGATCGTGTGACCGATTTCACCGGCCATCCCGAACCCGCCGTGCAGGATCCGACCGTCAAGAACGATACCGCTGCCGACCCCCGTCCCAAGCACGATCATGACCAGGTCCTTGACGGACGGGTCCCGTCCGACCCCGACGCGGTACTCGGCGAACGCCGCCACGTTGGCGTCGTTGGCCACGACCACCGGCCGGCCCGTCCGCTCACGAAGACGATCGCCAAGCGGCAGATTGACCCAGCCCGGCAGGTTCGGGGCACCGAGCACCACGCCGGCGTGGACATCGATCGCCCCGGGCGCCCCGACGCCGATCCCCGCCACCTGATCGATCGTGATCGAGCCGGCCTCTACGACAGCGCGGACCAGATCGACCATCGCGTCGATCACCCCGTCGGCTCCTTTGTCTGTCGGCGTGGGCGCAGCACGTTCGGTCACGACGCGGCCGCTGCGCCGGACCAGGGCCGCCTTCAGGTGCGTACCACCAACGTCGAATCCGATGCAACAAGTCATGCCATCGCCTGTGATGGAATCGAGCTACGGATTCTAACGAGCAACCGCCCCGATCGGGAGGCCGCGGTTGACCCGCCGGCTTTTTGAAGCGTGCTGGATTTGCAGGCTCCGTTGGCCGCAAACACCAATTCAGGCTAACATGTCGGGATCATGAGGATTATTCTGGCCAATCCGCGCGGGTTCTGTGCCGGCGTCAACATGGCGATCCAATGCGTCGAGGAAGCGGTCAAGATTGTCGGCACGCCGCTGTACGTTTACCACGAGATCGTGCACAACCGCCATGTCGTGGACCGGTTCGTCAAGCAGGGCGTCATTTTCGTGGACCACATCGACGAGGTCCCGGCCAATTCCACGGTCGTGTTCAGCGCGCACGGCGTCAGCCCCGAGGTGCGGAACCGCGCCAAGGCGCGCGGGTGCACCATGATCGACGCCACCTGTCCACTGGTGACCAAGGTGCACATGGAGGCGATCCGCTACGCGCGGCAGGGGATGAAGATCCTGCTGGTCGGTCACGCCGGTCACGACGAGGTCGTCGGCACCGTGGGTGAAGCCCCCGACGCGATCACCATCGTCGAGTCGCCCCAGGATGTCCAGAAGCTGCCCTTTACCGAAAACGACAAGCTCGTGTACCTGACACAGACCACGCTGAGCATGGACGACGCCAATGTCATCATCGGCGCGATCAAGAAGAAGTACCCCCACGTCAAGGAACCGCCCAGCGACGACATCTGCTACGCCACGACCAACCGCCAGCACGCCGTGCACGCCCTGGCCCCGCAGGCCGACCTCGTCCTGGTGGTTGGTTCCAAGAACAGTTCCAACTCCGTGCGTCTGACCGAGATCTCCGAAAACACCGGTACGCGGGCCTGCCTGGTCGATGACAAGACCGAAATCGACCACCGCTGGTTCCAGGGGGTCCAGGCCGTGCTGGTCACCGCCGGGGCGTCGGCCCCCGAGCACCTGGTGCAGCAGATTATCGACGACCTGATCGAGCACTACGGCGGTGAAGTCGAACACTCGCACGTGGTGGAAGAAGACATGCACTTCGAGCTGCCGGCCAGCCTGCGCACCTTGCACGACGGGCCGGTCAAGCCGACGGCGTCGGCCGCCGCCGCGAAGTGAATCGGCAACGGCCCGGTCAACCGTTTCCGCTCAATAGCCCCGCCCGCAAGGGCGGGGGGTCAACAGCGGGCTGTGTCAGCCCGCGGCTATTCAGCTTTCGCAACAGCGTCTAATCCGGATTCGACTGCACCGGCTGGCCCGTGTCGAGATCGACGAGCCGCCCCGGCTGATGCGCCCGAACCAGTCGATCGAAGTCAAACGCGGCCGCGAACGCCCGCTGCTTCTTTCGATCGCCGCGGCCGTCGGTCAGGAGTTTCAGCTTGATGGTGACCTGGGCGCCCTGACCCAACAGCCAGGCCTCAATCCGCGAAGCCACCACCGGCCGCTCGGCCGGCGGCACGCCTGTGCATTCGACCGGCACCGGGCCGGACA
>JAZGCX010000186.1:0-13636 GCA_036477175.1 Phycisphaeraceae bacterium | reverse complement strand
GATGAGCCCAAGTACCTGCCGGCACGGTTGCCCAATCTGTTGGTCAACGGTTCGACCGGGATCGCCGTGGGCATGGCCAGCAGCATGCCGCCGCACAACCTCGGTGAGGTCTGCGACGCGATTACCGAGTGCATCGACAATCCCCAAATCAGTGTATCCCAACTGATGGACATCATCCCTGCGCCGGACTTTCCCACCGGCGGAATCATCTGCGGGCGGCGCGGCGTGGCCGAGGCGTATGCCACCGGCCGCGGGCGGCTGACCCTGCGCGCCAAGATTCACCACGAACAAAAGAGCAACGGCCGTGACCTGTTGGTCGTCACCGAGATCCCCTATCAGGTGTCCAAGAACACCGGCATCATCGACAAGATCGTCCAACTGCGAAAGGACGACCGCATCAGCGACATCTCCGACATTGTCGACGAATCGTCGAATCGCAGAGGGATGCGGCTGATCATCGAGCTGAAAAGAGGCGCCGACCCGAACGTGGTCGAGAGCCAGCTCTACCGGATGACCCCGCTGCAATCGACCTACAGCATCATGAACATCGCACTGGTGCGGGGTCAGCCACAAACGCTGGGGCTGAAGGTGCTGATCCAGCAATACATCGAGCACCGCACCGACGTGATCCGCCGGCGGACGGCGTTTCGTCTGCGTGAGGCGCAGCGTGAGGCGCATCGGATCGAAGGTTTGATCTACGCGGTGTGCGACATCGACGCGGTGATCAAGCTGATCCGCGCCAGCCGCACACGCGACGAGGCGATCGAGAAGCTGATGGCGCGCGGCTTTCGCATCCCGGCCGAACACCAATATGCCCCCGGCATTCCCAAGCGGCTGTTGGAACAATCGGCCGACGGCGACATGCAACTGACCCGCGTGCAGGCCGAGGCCATCGGCCGGCTGCAACTGATCCAATTGGTCGGTCTGGCGATCGAGGCGTTGGTGGCCGACTACGCCAAGCTGCTTTCGCAGATTGAGGAATACGAGGCGATCCTGGCCGAACAGCAGAAGGTGCTGGACATCATCAAGCAGGACTTGGCCGACCTGAAAGCCAAGTACGCCGACGAGCGCCGCACGCGGATCAGCGAGGAGGAGGGCGATCTGAACATCGCTGACCTGGTGGCGGTCGAGCAGGTGGTGGTGACGATTACTCACGGGGGTTACGTCAAGCGGCTGGCGGTGGACAAGTACCGCACCCAGGGCCGCGGCGGCCGCGGCGTGATCGGCGCGGCGGCCAAGAAAGGCGATTTTACCGAGCAGGTGTTCGTCTCATCGACGCACGACGATCTGCTGTGTTTCACCAACACGGGTCGTGTCTACAAAATCAAGGTGTACGAGATCCCCGAGGCGGGGCGGACGAAGCGCGGCCGGGCGATCGTCAACCTGCTGGAACTGCGCGGCGGCGAGCGCATCTGCAACTTTATGCCGATCGACGACTTCGAAAGGGACGAAGCGTTCCTGCTGTTCGCCACCGCCAACGGGGTGGTCAAGCGGACGGCGCTGAAGGACTACCGCAACGTCAACCGCGGGGGGATCATCGCCATCAACCTGCGTTCCGGTGACAGCCTGATCGGCGTAACGTGGACCAGCGGCGATGACAACGTGCTGCTGGGCACCCGCAGCGGCATGGCGATCCGCTTCCATGAGGACGACGCCCGCGCCATGGGCCGAAACGCCGCCGGGGTCAAGGGCATCGACCTGGTCCGCAACGACCGGGTCGTCGGCCTGGTCCGATGCGAGAAGGACGATCAACACGATCTGCTGACGGTCACGGCCAACGGCTACGGCAAGCGGACCCCGCTTAGCGAATACCTGGTGCACAGCGAGGACGGCTCGGTCCGGGCGCAGAACCGTGGCGGCAAGGGGCGACGCGACATCGTCACCAGCAGACGCAACGGCCCGGTCGTGGGCCTGCTGGCGGTCCATCCGGATGACGACCTGATGCTGATCAGCACCGGTGGCATGATCGTCCGCATCGAGGCCGGCAGCGTCCGGCAAACCGGCCGCGCCGCCCAGGGTGTGCGGGCGATCAATCTGGTCGAAGGTGACGCCCTAGTCAGTGTCGCCCGCGTCGCCGATGATGGTAATGGGGAAAGCAACGAAATCCGAAATCCGAATGACGAATGACGAAGTGTCGGATGGCAATTCGTCATTCGCAATCAACGGGCAAGCCCGCTGTCGAAGCGATCGTCATTCGTCATTCAGAAGTAGCTTGACATGTCGATTCAAAAATGGTCCGAGCAGATATGGGTGACGCAGCTCGCTGACGAACCGGCGTTTTCCGACGACATGGCCTCGTTACGTGATGAGACGGCCAAGGCCGAACCGATGCCCGACCTTGTCCTCGACTTGTCGGATGTGGGTCACGTCAGCAGCTCACAACTCGCTCAACTGTTGCGGCTGCGCAAGATCGTTGTGGATCACGGTACGCGGCTGCGGCTTGCCGGGCCGCCCGATTCGGTCTGGGCGGTGTTCCTGGCGACCGGCCTGGATAAAGTGTTCGATTTTTCAGAAAACGTCTCCACCGCCCTGGCGGAACTACAAATGCAGCGGTAGCCGCAGATCGGGGTCGCCCGCTCGATCTTGCCGATTTATCCGATACGCAACGAAAACGGCGCAACGCGCGTCGCCGCTACTTCGTCTCATCCATCTCGAAGTCGAACTCTGTTTCCTCCGTGACCTCGGTCTCCTTCATTTCCTCAGAGCCCTCGATCTGCTCCACGTCGGACGGCTCGTCCAAAGGACCGGAGCGGGGGACCCGTGCCTGCTGAGACCAGGTTTCTTCAAGCTGGGCTGTGCCGATGCGTCGGGCGTAGTTGTCGAGGTGAGCCAGTTGCTCATTGGCGATTTCGCGGACCTCGTTGCTGTGGCCGCCGTCGGCCAACGCTTGAGCCACACTCTTGGCCGCCTCGATCGTGGCCAAGGCCTCCTGAATAAGTCTGGCCTGGACTTGGCGGAGCTTGTGGTACTGCTCGGCGAAGTTGCGGCGATCGGGCGCCAGACGGTCGGCACCGGCGGCGATGGCCGCGGTGGTGTGGCCGAAGTCGCCACAGGCAATGATGTGATTGGTCAGGATATAAACCTGACCGACTTGCGCGGAGACCAGTTCAAGTTGAACCGCCTGCCTGTCGGCACTTTTGGCCAACTTCTGGGCCTGTTCCAAGGCGCTGACCGCGTCGGTCATTGTTTGGGCAGCCTGGCCCAGCGGCTGCTCAACCTTCTGTCGATAGTCCTGCGCGATTGAATGGAACTCAGTTTCGAGTTGGTCGACGGCCGCATCGCGGTCGGCCCGGGCAGCCTCAATCTGCTGCTGGGAGGCAAGCTGATGATTGTTGGCGTCGTCAATCTGCCGGCCGATCGCTGCCAGAACTTCCTCGGCAAGCTGAATCTGATGCTCGACACGGTTCAATTCACTGTTAAACACGTTGTGCTTGACGCCGAGGTGCTGGGCCTGGGCGTCGAGGCTATTGGCGGTGCGTACGATGGAGGCGGCCTCGTCTTCGAGGTCGTATTTCTGCTGGCCCTCGGCGCCGAAGGCCTGCTCACGGACGCGTTGGGCGTTCGCCAGGGTCTGGTCACGCTTGTCGGTCAGTTGAGTTATCGAGGTCGTCAGCTCATCGATCTTTTCGTTCAACTGGGCGGCGGCCCTGCGCAGCTCGCCGAGTGTGCGCTGCGTGTTGTTCTGATCATCCAGCAGCCTGTTCACCAGCGGCGTCTGGTCAACGTCGAACAGCGTCATGCGCGAGGCAGCCTGTTCGGCGATGCCCAGCAGGCTCAGGAGCGTGGCGCTGCGGTTGGCGAGGCTGGCCCAGTTGCCCATGGCGTCACGGGCGGTGGCGCGGGCGGCGGAGGCGTCGGCCTCAGCCAGCAACTGATTGGCCTGCAAACGGACCCATGCCGGGCCCGAGGACGTGTCGGTGACCTGGCGGAGCGTGTCCGCGGCATCCTTGAGCTTCTTCTGACGATAACCCGCAAGATCGGCACTCTTCATGCCCGTCTGTTCGGGCACGTAGCCGCTCTCCGCCTGGCGAAATAGCTCAAGCGCTTCGTTCAGCGCCTTTTGCTTCTCGGCATGTTCCCGGGCTGACCGATCAGAGCAACCGGTCAGCAGGGCGAGCATCACGATGGCGAGGGCAAACGTCCGCACGGTGCAAATCCTTTCGATTTCTAACGCGTCATTGCGTCTGGTCGGTCCGAACGGCAAGTCCATTGAATCGGCGTGTCGATCAAAGCGCCGCAGCGGTTTACTCGATCGATTCGGACCCGACGCCGGGACCGGGTTCGTCGATCGGCTGTTGCTCTTTCGCGCCGGGCTTGGGGACCTGATAGTCGATCCCGTAGTTGGGTACCGGCTGCCAGAGCGAGCTGATCCAGTCAACATACGTGACGAAACGCGGGTCTTGTTCGTTAACGAACTGGTGACGCCAGCCGGGCACGTCGGGGTGTGCGGTGGCCGCGGCTTCGCGCATCAGCCCGTACTGCAACAGCAAAGACCGTCGGGGCTCGGCCCGGTCGATCATCCGCCCGTTGGCGTTGGCATAGCGGTGCAGGATATAGAAGTTCGTATAGACGGTGTCTTCACGGTTGGGTTGTCTGCGGAAGAGGAACAGGTCGCCGGCTTCCGCGCCGCCGTGGCAACGGCTGGTGCCGCAGTTATTAAGCACGTACTGCTGATGAACGCGGCGTCGGAAGGTGGCCATCACCGGCGGATCGGATCGGACCTGGATGTCACCGTAGAGCGACCGGGCCTTGAGCTCGAAGATCAGTTGGGCCTTTTCCCACCCCGGTGCTCGGCGAAGTCTTAACTGGTCCGATCGGCCCTTGGGCACCTCATCACGAGCAGCGTAGTCCGCCAGGAGCTTGTTGATGGCATCTGGAGAGACGGTCACGTAGCTAGGCTGCGCCTCAGCGAGGTCGGGCAGCTCGTAGACGCGAATCAAGTTCCACTGCTGGTCGGTCAGCTTGTTCTTGGGCAACCGGGGCGCCTGGGCGCCGGGCCTGGGCCCGGCTGATTCGCCAGCGCCTTGGTCTTCACGCGGCCTGGGCGGCTGCTCGTCGGCGGCGGTTTGCTCCAGCAGCTTGATTCGCTCGGCCACGACCCGTGACAGCAGCTTGACGCGCTCGTCGTCGGGAAACCGATCGGATAGTTCCGCCAACTCGCGCCCGGCCAGGTCGTACGCCTTCTCGTTGAACAGCCAAAACGCCAGGTTGTACCGGCCATCCAGGTCGTTGTCGGCCAATTCGGCGCGGCGGTGCTCGTACTGCTGCTCGATGGTCTGGATGTAGCGGACGTTGGCGATCTGGTCACGATCGATCGGCGTCTTGATGCCTTCGATCAGCAGGATAATCTGGTCCGTGGACTCGGCATGGAGTTCACCCACATATCGGTGTCCGTCCATCGTGATGATCTCAACCTGGGGAGCGGCATCCTGCCCGGCAGCAACACCGAACAAGATCACATCTAACAGCAGCACCCACAGGCCCAGCCGAGCGGTCCACATCATGATGCCTCCACGGGGGAACGGGTCGGCGCTGGGCCGGCAGGCACGTCGCCGGGCAGACCCGCTGGCGGCAGATCAGTATCAACACCAGTACCCAGTATAAGGATCGAACCTGCCCGACGTAAAACGGGGCGGTTCGGGTCACGCGGCCGGTGCTTGCGACAGCATCGCCAACCCCGTTCGGCAACGCGGCACGACAAAGTTCAATTAGCCCGGGCCGCAAGGCCTGGGTTTGACCCAGCGGCGGCTCAGCGCTTGGCCAGCAGCTCCATCGCCAACGTGATCAGGCGTTCGAGGCGGACCGGCTTGATGAAATAGCCATCGACCCCCAGGTTCTCGGCGTACTGTTGATGCCGTTTGCCTTCATTGGCGGTGACCATAATCACGATCGGGGCGTTGGGCAGCCGCTTGACCCGTTCGAGAACAAGGAACCCGCTGCGCTTCGGCAGCATCATGTCAAGCACGACGACGTCGGGCGACTCCGTCTCGCAGAGGCGCACGGCCGAGTTGCCGTCCTGACAGGTTCGGGTGACCGCACCCTCGGCCCGGAGCGCCTGATTCATGCTCTCCAGCACATCCCGGTCGTCGTCCACGATCAGGATATGACTGCCCTTGAGCCTCAGTTCGTCGATTTCGTCGATCGCCATGCTTGCACCCTCGCTTGGCATTGGGAGCCCAATGCCCTACCGCGAATCCGACTATACAACCGTGCGCGATGTGGTGCCCCGACAAGCGAGCCGGGCCGTTCTCGGCCCCGGCCGGGCTCGGGGACGAGCCAGCTCACGGTGGCGGAAACAGCGCATCATCGCGAAAACCCATTTAGCTTGTCCGCATCGTCAGTACGCCCACTCCGCGCCGGCCGTTCGGATCAGATTTCGGTGGTCACATTGTTCCTCCGACGGCGGCGTGGGTCAAGACGGCAGGACGGGCAAGCGTGTCGGCGTCGCCGCCAGCCGTCCGCCGGTGGCGATCAGCCGAACCGCAACGGTGCCGGCTACCGGTTGTCGGGCGGTGGCGGGTTCATCAGCCTTTCGAGCGTCGCCTGGTCCATCCACGGCAATTCGTCGAGGTTGCGTCGAATGGACGCGGGCATGGGCTTGCCCAGCCGCTCGAAGCGTGGCCGACTCTTCCAGCGGCGGTGCATCCACAGGTACTGCTCGGGGCGCCGGCGGACCATCGTCTCAATCGCCCGGCAGTAGCGTGCGGTGACATAGTAAAGCGGGTCGCGGCGGCCGGCCCAATCGTCGGGGTAGATGATGTCCACGGTCCCCAGCTCGTAGTCAAACGCGTCCCCAACACGCTGGGAATAACCGCAAACGATCGGCACGTTCTGCCTCAACGCCAGCAGGCCGATCGACTTGTACGTGCTCGCCAGCCGGCCGAAGAACGGCACGAACAGCCCCTTGTCACCGGCGTTCTGGTCGGCGATGAACGCGAGAATGCCGCCGCCTTGCAGCACGTCGAGCATCCGATCGGTGGCGTCCCATTTGGTGATGATCCGCATCCCCCGCCTCTCTCGGATGCCCAGCAGCCAGTCGTTGACCAGGGGGTTGTCGATCGGCCGGGCGATGGCGTCCATGGGGTAGCCGAGCACGGCCAATAAGTACCCCAGAACCTCCCAGTTGCCCACGTGGCCGGTGACCATGATGGTGGGCTTGGCGGCATTGAGCAGTTCGACCGCCGGGCCGAGATTGGTCAGCCGGGTGCGTGCCGACCATGTATCGGGGTGCAGCAGCCGCGGGGTGTGCATGATCTCGATCAGCAGTTGTGTAAAGTGCTCGAACGACCGGCGGCAGAGCCGATCGACCTGCGCCGGGCTCAACTCGGGAAAAGACACCGCGATGTTCCGCGTGGCGCGGTCTCGATGCCGCTGGTCGAATCGGTACATCAACCGGCCCAGCCACGCGGCGGAGCGGAGATTGGCCTGCACGTCGAACATGGTCAGACCCATCACCGCCAGCCGCGCCGCCAGGTACTGGCTCCACATCGTTACGGCGCTACTCGGTTTGGCCATGCCGACAACTACCGCTTGTAGTACCCGACCAGGGACAGGAACCGGTGCTGGTTCAGGATCGGAATCGACAGGGCCTTGGCCTCGACGGTCAAGGTCTGGTAGGTCCCGAAGACCCTCCGTGCCGCGCTGTCTTGGGCGATCTTAACCGGGTCGATCTCGCCCTCGGCCAGCGGCGGGGGCAATTCCGGCGGCACACCCAGCACCAAAAAATCTGTGTCGAAGTCAAGCTCGTCAGCCAGCACGCCACGCCAGCCGATGATCATGCTCTCGACGCGCTTGCGGTCAGCGGTACGCGGCTGGCCGGTCCCATCGAGGTCAAAATCGCCGAAGACGTAGAACTTGTACGTCTCTTTCGGATCGTAAACGACATTGGCAACGATGTCGCCCTCTTTGACGATCGCGTTGCGTTCAATCGCGACCACCCGGGCCACGGCAGCGTGCTCGTCAATATTGACCACTTCGACCGTCGCCTTGCCGCGGAGCCTGCCGAACTCGTCCGCCACCACGCCGACGTCGTCGTCGTACACCTCGAACGTCAGGCCCAGCAGCAGGTGATCGGCCATGCCCAGGTTGATGTAAACGAGGTTCTTTTCCGGCACCAGGGCGAGGATTTTGCCATCGGGTTGACGCCACGGCTCCAGCTCCGGGCTGCCCTCACCCCCGCCGATGATGTCCCGAAGTTTCCGCCACAGGTCCTGATTCTCTTGCGTGAGCCGATCGACTTCGCCGCGCTGCTCGCTGAGCGTCTGCTCGTAACCGCCGCGCAGGTCCGCCATCTGCCGCTCGAGTAATTGCCGCATCTGTGCGACCTCGGACTGGTAAGCCTGGAAGTCACTCTCGAGCCCGTCAAACGTGGCCCGCAGCTCAGCCTCCGCCTGTGTAAACGTCGCCAACGCCTGGTTACGAGCCTCCTGGGCCGCCGTCACGCTGTTGCGCGCTTCCTCAAGGTCCTGTTCGAGTCGCTGGATCGACGCCTGCGCCGCCGTCAGTTCCGCAAGCTGGCGGTCGATCTCGGCAATGAAGTTCTGGCCGTCGGCCATCTCCCGCGACGCCATCTGGTTCTTGATCGTATCGATCGTGGCCTGACCGTCGCCGGTCGTCAGGGCCTTGAGTTCGGCGTTCTCATCAAGGAGTTGCCGCACCACCGAGCCGGCATTTCGAACTTCCTGAACCCGGGCAGCGACTTCGGGGATCGTTTGCTCGTTAGGCCTGACGAACGTGGCCAGCTTGCCCTTCGCCGACTGTTCCGCCGTTCGCGAGCCGTTAAGCTGCGTGTAGAACACGATCGACAGCAGCAGCGTGATGACGAACAGAATCACAAAGACGACCAGTCCGACGGCGTAGCCACTGACTCCGCTTCGAGCACGTGCCATGGATGGATCACTCCTTCGAGCCGCTGCCCGCGAGCCGCCGGCTTATTCAGGTAAGACGCTTTCTGGCCAACGGCTGGTGACCAGCGGCTGTCCAAGTGTCGCCGCCACCGTTGATTTCGTCAAGCCGCGGCGGGCGGCAACTTCGGCCTAAAACGCCACCTCGACGGCTAATTCAATCGCCACCGTCGCCCCAAGCGGCAAAGCGATCACCCCCACCGCCGCCCGCGCGTGTCGGCCCGCTTCACCGAGCAACTCGCCCAGCAACTCGCTGGCACCGTTGGCGACCAAGTGCTGCTCGGTGAAACTGCGATCGGAACAGACAAACGCCCCCAGCCTGATCACCCGCACGAACCGCGACCATTCGCCGCCAAGCTGGTCGTCCACGATCGCCAGGGCGCCCAGCACGCACTGCCGCGCCGCTGCCCGCGCCGCATCGAGGCTGACCATCGACGGCACCGGACCCGTCGCCAGCAGCTTGCCGTCCTGGAGCGGCAACTGCCCACTGACGTAGATCACGTTGCCGCTGTGCACCGCCGGCACATACGCGGCCACCGGCTTCGGCGCCGCAGGCAACTCAAGGCCCAACGATTCAAGTCGCGCGTGAAAATCGATCATCGCCCAATGCCAGATTTCACCCCGTTTCGCCCCCGCAAGAGCAATGCTCATTGGCCGTCATTTAGCCCCGGGCCAGTGGCCCGGGGGATGCCCCCCGGCGACTCGCCGGGGGCTAAATGTGCCGCCCCCCCTACGCCGTCCAACGCAATGACCGCTGCGCCAGCGAACGATCCATTCCATGTTACTGTCGCGCCTTGTTAATCGCGTCGATGACCTGCTCGACGGTGTAGAAGTCGCTCTTGAACACGGGCTTGCCGTTGGCATCGAAGATCACCAGCAACGGGATCGTGACGCTGTTCATCCTGGCAAGCATGCGGTTGCCCTCGACGTTGGCCTTGCTGGTGATGTCCACCTTCATCGGGACGACGTCGAGCTTGTCCAGCAGCCTGACGATCCGGTCGCTCTCGAGGACGTTGCGCTCGAGCACTTTGCAGTTGATGCACCAGTCGGCGGTGAAGTCCATGACGACGACCCTGCCGGCCTCGAACTGGGCGGCGAACGCCTCGGGCGTGTAGTAGACCCATTTGATCAGGCGGCCGTCGTGTTCGCCCACGTCCGGGGCAGATTCGGTGAAACCAGCCGGGACCCCAAGGATCAAGGCAAGCAGGATTGTCAGCGCGCCGACGCTCGAGAACACCCCACGCCCCCACCTGCTGGTGAGCACGCGAAGGGATTGAATCAGTAGCCAAAGCCCGCCAAGCGCGATGAACCCGCAGACGACCCACCAGTACGCCTGACTGGTGGCCGAACTGCCATCCGAAATCACGCCATTGATGCCCGAGCCCATGAAGAACGCCGCCGCGGCGAGCATAAACAGGCCCATGACCTGTTTGATCAACTCGCTGCCGGGCCCGGTTCGCGGCAGGCGTGCCACAAGCCGCGGGAACGCCGCAAGGATCAGGTATGGCAGCCCCATGCCGATCCCGATCGCGAGGAAGGTCACCAGCGTCGTGGTTGGCGATTGCGTGATCGCCCACGCGGCCGCAGTCCCCAGGAACGGCGCGGTGCAGGGGGTGGACAGGACGCCAGTCATGATCCCGAAGCCGAACGATCCGGGCAGCGACTCGTGCTTCGGGCTAATGGAATACACCCAATCTGGCAAACGCAATGAGAACAAGCCGCACATGCCGACCGCCATCACCACGATGACCAGGCCCACACCGATCGTGAACCACGGCTGCTGGAACAGTTGATTAAGGGCGGTCAAGCCGGCGATCGAAGCGATGGCCACGCCGATGGCCATCCAGAAACCCGCCACCCCCAGAAACATGACGAACCCGAGCAACACGGTTCGAGCCCGGCTGTCGTGGCTGACATTCGCCAGGCTCATGATCTTGATCGGGATCACCGGCAAGACGCACGGCGTCAGGTTCAACAGCAACCCGCCCACCGCCGCCACCAGCAGCAACAGCGCCAGACCCATTGTGCCCGTCGCATCAATGCTGAACCCGTGGCCGAACAGGTCGAAGCTCACCGGGTTACCGCGCTGCTCGTAGTCGGCGAACAAGGCGGTGTTCGGCTGGCCGACGTCGGCTCCGGTCGCGACGACCTCCAACGTCACGGGCAAACGGACCGTCGCTGGGGTGAAGCACACCGTGTCGGTGCACGCTTGGTACTCCAACTCGATCGCTGCCCGGTAAGAGCCGGCCGCCGCGTCGTCGGCCACCTTGACCGGCAGGTAAAGGATCACCCGGCCCTGGTAGCTCATCAACTCGCCGTCGGCGTACTCGACCCGGATCGGGTGCGGCGCGGGAAACCGAGGCGCCTCAAAACTTAACTCGTCAGCCGCTTCGACAACCGTCAGCCTCGATGGGTAAGGGATGAAATCGCCGACAGACGGGGCTTGTGCCTTATCGGGGTTGATGTGATAGCCGCTTTGAATGTCCACCACGACGGCCAGAAGGTTTTGGTCACCGCGATGGGCCTTGGGCGTTCGCCAGACGGTCTGCACCTGCACCACCTGCGGCCGCTCGCCGGAGACCGCACCGACCTGGGCCCAAGCCCGATGCGGCAGGACGCACGGCCACATCAGCCATACACACAGCAATAGAAGCACACGGCGGCAAACGCTCAAGAGTCGTCTCCTGATCGGTGTGGTCGCAGATTCAGGTCGGCTGGTTGCCGATTGTACGACCAACCCAGTCGGCGGGTTTTTAAGCCGACCCCGCAGGTCGCCCGATAACCAGGTGTGGCGACCCTTGCCCGGCATGTGACGCCCCGGTCGGCGTTGCAGGCACCGGTCCCCGATCAAGGAACCTCCCCGAGCACTGGCCCATACAGGAATGTCAGAAGTCCTCGACCAAAACGAGGTGGACGCCCTGCTGGCCGCCGTGGACAGCGGCGACATCGCCGCCAGCGAACCCCCAAGATCAGGCAAGGTGTTCTCCCACCGCCGCCGCACTGGCCACGGCGATGAGGTCGAGATCCGCAACTATGACTTCAAGCGTCCCGAACGCGTCAGCAAGGACCAGATGCGCGCCCTGCAAACGTTGCACGAATCGTTCAGCCGAAACTACGGGGCACTGCTGTCCGGCTTCCTCCGCACCATCATGGAGGTCCGCGTTGCCAGCATCGAGCAGATGACCTTCAGCGAGTTCACCCATTCCCTGTCCAACCCCACCTGCTTCAACCTCATGTCCGCCGACCCGCTCGAAGGCAACATGTGCCTGGAAATCAGCCCCCTGATCATCTATCCGGTGATCGATCGTCTGCTGGGCGGGTCCAACGCCGACCTGTTCATCCCGCAGCGACCGCTGACCGCCATTGAATTGCGCCTGGTCAGCAAGATCATCGACCGCGCCATGCGCGCCCTGGAAGAAGCCTGGCTCAATGTGCTGACGCTGCACTTCCAGCTTGTCGAGACCGAGTCCAACCCCCAACTGGTGCAGATCGTCCCACCCAACGAAGTCGTGGTCGTGGTCGGGTTTGAAATGAAAATGGTTGGCCGCGCCGGCACCATGAGCCTGTGCATCCCCTACAACGTCATCGAACCGGTCGTCGAGAAACTGTCCAACCAGACCTGGGCCGCCTACAAACGCAAAGACAAGGACACGCAGCTGCGAAGCCGCCTGGCCGGCCACCTCGATTCGGCCAGACTCACCGTCTCGTCCGTCCTGGCCAACACCACCATCAAGCTCAGTGACCTGATGAGCCTCACCGAAGGCGACCTGATCCTGACCGACAAGCCCACCGCCGCCCCCCTGACCCTCGTCGTCGAGGGCAAACGCAAGTACATCGGCCACCTCGGACAATACCGCGGCAACCGTGCCTTCAAGGTGCTGCGTCCGATCAACCCCAAGGACCGCGTGTAGCCCGTCTGAACCGGCGATCGGCCATTGGATCGGCACCGCGAAACACGTCCATCACACCGCCTATAAAGCCGCGACCATCGGTCGCGATCCGTTCAGGTTGAACCGCCAAACCGCTTACGGAACAGTCGGTGTCTGGTTTCGCTGCTGTGCCTTTATCTGTTGCAGATTCGCCAGCATCCGCCTGGCGGCGGCGAAGTCGGGCGCGATCGTCAGCGCCTGATGATAGTGGCGGATCGCCTCGTCAATTCTGCCCTGTGATTGAAGCGCGTTGCCCAGGTTATAGTGGGCTTTGGCATAGTCGGGCCTGAGCCGCAGTGCCCGATGAAAATGGCGGATCGCATCCTCGAGCCGGCCCTGCATGGCAAGCGCATTGCCCAGATTGTGGTGCGCGTCGGCAAAGTCGGGCTTGATGCGCAGGGCCTGACGAAAATGGCGGATCGCCTGGTCAAGCTCGCCCTGCAATGCAAGCGAGATGCCCATGTTGTGCTGCGTACCCGCGTAGAGGGGCTTAACCTGAAGCGCTTCACGATAGTGCCTGACCGCCTCGTCCACTTTGCCCTCAACCAGCATGGCGTGGCCGAGGTTGGTGTTGACCATCCAGGAACCGGGGTTCTTGCGGAATGTGTCGCGCCACAGCGTTTCCTGGCTCAAATACAGACCGCTCTGACGCCAGGTCAGCGTTCCAAACGTGGTCAGGACCAGGGCCAGAACGATCGTTGCGATGCCCTTTGCCCGGCGGCCGAGTCGATCGGCGGTCAGGTAACCGACCGCCGCCGCCAGGCTGATCAGCCCCATGCTCGCCCAGTACTGCCAGTGGTCCGC
>JAZGCX010000185.1:0-2278 GCA_036477175.1 Phycisphaeraceae bacterium | reverse complement strand
TGGGCCAGGGTGATGTCCGGTTGGCGCTGCGCCGGGTCGTCGGCCGGTAACGGCAGGTAGACCAGCCGGCTCTTGGACCCGGTCAGCTCGATGACGAGCTCGGCCAGCGCCTTGATGGTGAACTCGCCGGGGTTGCCCAGGTTGACCGGCCCAACGAAGTCGTCCGGCCCGTTCATCATGGACACAAAGCCATCGATCAGGTCGTCCACATAACAGAACGATCGGCTTTGTGAGCCGTCGCCGTAGATCGTGATGTCTTGGTCGGCCAGTGCCTGGAGGATGAAGTTGGACACGACGCGGCCGTCGTAGGGGTGCATGCGTGGGCCGTACGTGTTGAAGATGCGCACAACACGGATGTTGACGCCGTTGGAGCGGTGGTAATCGAAAAAGAGCGTTTCAGCGCAGCGCTTGCCCTCGTCGTAGCAGGCACGGACGCCGATGGGGTTGACATTGCCGCGGTAGCCTTCGGGCTGGGGATGCACGTCCGGGTCGCCGTAGACCTCACTGGTTGAGGCATGGAAGATTTTGGCCTTGGTGCGCTTGGCCAGGCCCAGCATGTTGACCGCGCCCATCACCGAGGTTTTGACGGTTTTGATCGGGTTGTACTGGTAGTGCACGGGCGAGGCGGGGCACGCGAGGTTGTAGACCTCGTTCACTTCCAGCCAGATCGGGTGCGTCACATCGTGTCGGATCAGCTCGAAGTTTGGCCGATCCAGCAGGTGGGCGATGTTGTGCTTTTGACTGGTGAAGAAGTTGTCAAGGCAGATGATGTCGTGGCCCTGGGCAACCAGGCGGTCGCATAGGTGTGAGCCCAGAAAACCAGCCCCGCCGGTGACAAGGATGCGTTTTATCGTTGACATCGTCTAAAAACCGAAGTCGAAAGTCCCAGGTCCAAAGTCCAAGGGCCGCGGTTATAAGTCCGGGGTCCGGTGTTATTGTCGGGGCATCGCGACTCTGGACTTCGGACTTTGGACTTTGGACTTTAATTACATCGGTTCAAATCGGGCGCCGGGTTCGACATCGAAGCTGACAAGCTGACCCAATTCAAATTCCGACGCCCTCTGCCCCACCGTCAGCTCGCACACGATGGGACAGGCGCACTGGACCGTGATCGTGTTCGCCGACGCATCCGTCTCGGCGATTCGACCCTGCACCCGCCGCGGTCGGCCGTACACCGGTTCGATGAATCGCCCGCCGGTCCCCACGACGTCTACCCGCTTGGCCCGTGCCAGCACGCGACCGGTCACTCGCTTGCCCGCCTCGACCGCCACCCGGCCCGTCACCACAAGGTGCAATTGGTAGTCCGTGCCCGGCAAAGCCAGCACGATCTTCTCGCTGCCGTTTTCAATGAGCTGGCCGTGCACCGCCGCGTCGCTTGCCGTCGTTGTGTCGCCCATGGCTTGGCCTTTGTCCGGGGCCCATACGATAGCCGCAATCAGGTCGCGGCGCAACGTTGGTCCGTGCACGGGGTCAGCTTTCGCCCAACACATAGCCCATCGTCGGCAACTGCCGATCCAGGATCGCCCGCGCGTACACGCACAACAACCGATTCGCCCGCTTGAGCGTCTGTGACTTGACCGCGCTCCAATCGTCCGTCGCGTTCGCCATCGCTCGCAGCAGTGCCACCGTTTCAGCCCGCACTTTCCACGCCGTCTCAGCCGTCACCGCCCCTGTTCCCGTCCCCGTCGCGGCCGTCAACCCGCCGGCCCGCGCATCAAAGGTAAACGATCGCTCGGCACCCAGCCCGCCGCCGCCGATCACGTCACGGTCCAGTTCCGGTCGATACCCACAGTCCTCCAGCACGCGCCATTGAAAGCAAAGCAGGGCGGCTTGCCGCTTTGCCGGCTCTTCAAGCGCCGCCAGCAAATCCCGCAGCGTGCCGAACACCACCGGGTGCGCATCCCGCTCGGCCAGCATTGCGTTGACCAGGTCGGCCGCGTACAGGGCAAACCGCTGTGCATCCAGGTCACCCCGCAGGTGCCAGTACGACTGCTGTAAATCCCACTCGGTCAGGTTCGCCAGTTCGGCCGACTGCTTGATGACGCCGACCGCCTGACCCAGCGTCAGCAGTTCGACCCCGCCGCTGTACCGCTGCACGCTGGAAGGACTGGTGCGCTTGGCTCCCTTGGCAATCGCGCGAATCTTGCCATGGTGCTCGGTCAACAGCGCTACCACCTGACTGGTCTCCGACCAGTCGATGAGCCGAATGCAGATGGCCTGGTCCTTGAAGCGGGGCATGGCTGAGGTCCAAGTCGCGACGTGCCATTGCCGCCGTATG
>JAZGCX010000184.1:0-4250 GCA_036477175.1 Phycisphaeraceae bacterium | reverse complement strand
TGTGGCCGCCTCCATTAACAGCTTCAAGTCGGTCACAGGTGTATCGGCGGCTGTATCGGCGACGACCAGCAACACCTCGCAGTTGATCCTCAAGAGCACGGATTACGGTTCTGATCAGTTCGTCTCGGTGAAAGTGACCGGCGGCGCCAGCGCTGTCGAAGGATCAGGCATCTACCAGCTCAGCTCGACTGATGAAAACCTGCTGAGCACCAGCTCGCAGACGACCTTCGCCAACGCGACGACGGCGGTCCGCGACGAGGGCCAGGACATCGGCGCGATCATCAACGGCATCACCGCTGTCGCCAAGGGCAGAACCGCCAGCATCGCCACCGACTTCCTCGACGTGTCGGTCGAGCTGAACACTTCCGGCGCCCAGACCCTCGCGACCGTCGACGCGTTCACCATCACCGGCGGCGGCGCCGTGTTCAACCTCGGTCCCAACGTCGATATCACCAACCAGGTGAGCATCGGCATCGCCAACGTCGCGGCACGGAACCTCGGCAGCATCGGCACCGGGTTCCTCGACGACCTGGGCGCGGGCAAGAGCGCCAACGTCGTGACCGGCGACCTCGGCTCGGGACAGGAGATCGTCAACAAAGCGATCAACCAGGTCTCGCTCCTGCGAGGCCGGCTGGGCGCATTCCAAAAGAACGTCATCGGCGCGACCATCCGGTCCCTCAGCGTGGCGCTGGAGAACACCAGTGCCGCGGAAAGTTTGATCCGCGACACGGACTTCGCCGCCGAGACGGCCGAACTGACCCGATCGCAGATCCTGGTCAACGCCGCGACGAACGTGTTGGCGATCGCCAACGCCCAGCCGCAATCCGTCCTGGCGCTGCTCGCCTAACTCGACCCCCCTCTCAGGAGCGTCCGCGCTGACGCGGGCATCCGATCACTGATGCGAAGCGGCGGCCTACCGGCCGCCGCTTCTTTTCATTGTTATTCACACCACCAGTACAACGTCAACATTGGAACGACGGGTTCGCCAGCCAGTTTAGCCGGCCGCCGCGCCCACACGGCGATCCCCGGCGCCACCGCCGGAAACTAAGCAGCGTCACCCGTCATTGCAAACTTGACGGCCCACTAATCTGTATTTTTGGCAATGACGATCAGGTCGCGGTAAACGCCCTTGATGATGCCGGTATTCGTCACCTTCAATCCCGTTGCCGCCTGGATCTGCCGCACCAGTTCGTCCATGGTGTATTCGGTGACGTGATACACCGGATCGGACCACGCGCCGAATTGCCAACCGGGCGTGGAGACCAGCAAAGCGCCGCCCGGTGCCAAAAGACGCCGCACCTGACGGAGCACCGCGACGGGATTGGGTAAATGTTCGATCACGTCGAGCATGATGACCGCATCAAAACCAGCCTCCGGCAAGTCAAGCTGTTCGCCGGAACCGAGCAGGAATCGTGGGGGGATAACCGGGTATTGCCGCTGCCGCGTCTTCTCCCGAGCCTGCTCGATCGCCTGAGGCTCAGGATCAATACCGGTGACCTGCGCGCCTCCCATAGCAAACAGATGTGAAAACAGACCGTCGCCACAGCCCATGTCCAGCACCCGCCCGGTGGGGCATATCTGCTTCACCAGCGTGGCTAAATGATCCGCGCGTTGGCGGTACACATCAACCTGATCGTAATTGTCCCAATGAACGGTGGGGCGTTGCACATATTTCTCGAACGGCATGCCCCTGGCATGGAAGCGAACGTTCCACAACAGACCTGAACCGGCATGATCCCGCCGAACCGCCGCCAAATCAGCAGCCCGATAGTCAAATCCCCAGTGCTCACGGAATGTGCGTTGCTCGAACTCATCCGGTTGCGGGGTATGTTCGTCGGTCACCACCACGTGCGGCACCACCACGCAACGGCCCCCGGCACGCCGCAACACCAAGCCTAAGGTCAACGCACCGAGTTCGCCGCTCAGCAGATCGATACCCCCGGCGGCCTGGAATGCCTGGGCTTGTATCGCCAGGACGCCGCCACTGATCACATCGACTTCTTCGGGAAAGCGGTATGCGCTACCGGGCACACCCTGGCCCTGGTGGTGGAAACCCTTGGGGTGTACCACGAACTCACCCATGGAAAAAACGCGGCCATCGGTAAAAAGCCGCTTGGCGCCCACCGCCACGACCCTGGGCATCGCCGCCAAGGCCGTTTCGAGTTGCTCAGCCCAATCCGACGGTTGTGGATTCGTTGCTGATGCCGAACGCAGGATCACCACCGAGTCATCGGCCTGCTCAACCGACCATCGGCCACAATGCTCACGACCACCCGGTTTCAAGGGCGATTGCGCCACGGTCGAATCGGAAGCAGACATGCCCGTGACATCGACACCCGTCATAAAGCTGCTTGAAAATCGCATCCTATCGGTCCAGTCATGGTCCAGGACCTTCGCCCCCCCATGCTGCAGCGTGGCCCCACATCTTTCCGATAAGATCGACATGACCGGCGCGAACCGCCCCCGCGTGTCCATCCTGATCCCCAACTTCAACAACGGCCGACAAAGCTCGCGCACCGGTCAGCGCGATCTGATCGGCGACCTGTTGCAATCCCTGCAAGACACGCTTGCCGACGACCCCACCGCTTTCGAGATCATTGCTTACGATGACGGCTCCACCGACGACAGCCTCGACACGCTCCGCGACTGGTCAACACGCACCTGGCCCAACGGCCGACCCTTTCTCGAACTGATCGAGGCCGAACACTGCGGCATCCTTGCCAAAACCGCCAACATCCTCAGCCGACGCGCACAAGGCGAGTTGCTCGTCCGCCTCGACGGCGACATCATCTGCCTGACCCTCAATTGGGTCACCAAGCTATGCGAGGTATTCGACGCCGGTCTGCCGCGGCTCGGCATTGTCGGCCCCAAGCAATTGCGGCTGGACGGTCGCATCCACGCTTTCGGCGACTGGATCATGCACCCCAACGGCTACACCCACATTGCTACCGGGCTCGACCGATACGCCATCCGCCACTCTATGGAGGTGGACCACGTGATGGGCTGCTTCTACTGCTGCAAAAAGCAGGTGTTCGACGAGCTGGACGGCTACGACGAGAACTTCCTGCGTGGCCAAACGATTGACTTCGGGCTGCGTGCCCGTCTCAAGGGCTGGTCGTGCATCGCGGTGCCGCACATCGAGTTCATTCACGCCCACGGCGAACGACAGGGGCGCAAGACGCAAGCCGACAGCCGCGACGGCGTGATGCAAGCACTCAAGACGTTTGAAGACAAGTGGGGGTTCAGCCGGATTGCGCCGGACCTGGACGAGGTGCGTCGCCGGTACGCCGGTACGCCGCTATTGTGGAACGCGCGATGGTTCGGCCAACCATCGGGCGATTGGTCAGTTGAACCGCCGCCACAAGCCACCAACCAACCGATTCAGATCCAAAACACCGATTGGGCCCGATACGCCAACGACCCTGGATTCAAGCAGGCGATTGACCTGCGTGTAGCCGTGGCGGTGGACGTGGTGCGTCAAACGTCGAAGCCGCGCCTGGCGGCGGTCGTTGGCTGCGGCGTCGGGTTGTTGCCCCACCTGTTAGCGCTGCAAGGGCTGACTGCGGTGGGCACCGACCGGCACCGGGTCCACGTCGAGTTTGCGCGGCAGTGTGTGGCGAACCAGAAATACGCCGGGCCGGCACCGCGCTACGAACATCAGACCGACCCGCGCCGCCTGCCGCTGAGCGACGCCGAGGCCGACTTGCTGCTGTTATTTGACCAGCTCGAACGCCACCACAACCCGGTTGGCCTGCTCCGCGAGGCCGCCAGGGTGCTCGAACCCGGCAAGCTGATGGCGATTGTGTCGCGGCGGAAACCGGCTCGGGAGCAGGCCGCAACCGATCCTGAGCACCGCTACCACTTCGGCCAGTTGGTCACACAGGTGCAGGCCGTCGGCGGCTGGGGGCTGATGAGCGACCCGACCCGGGACGACCCGAGCCGCGATATGATCCTGATCGCCAAGCGCCTGCCCGAGGCCGCTGCCGTTCAGATGCCCGATGAGGCTCCGACAATGCGTCGTGGGCAGCGCGATGGAAAAGCAGCGTTGACCGCAAGCGATGCGGTCAGATAAATTCACGGGTATATTGGACGGCGGCCGATCTGCCCACGGTTTGGGTGCGGGCGGTCACGGGCTTCGGAGCCGAGTCCTGCGGTGACGACAACCGCCTGATTGGATGCAAGCCGATGGGTCTATCACGTCGCCAATTCATCGCCGCTGCCATGGGGATCGTCGCCACGGGCTGCGCCGA
>JAZGCX010000183.1:0-5850 GCA_036477175.1 Phycisphaeraceae bacterium | reverse complement strand
AACGATCATCACGTAGCCGATCCCCATGTTGAAGACCCCGAACATCTGCTCGTCGGCGACGTTGCCATGCTGCTGGAGGAAGCGGAACACCGGTGGGATGGCCCAGCTCGTGAGGTTGATCTTTGCGTTCAGGTGATGACCCAGGGCGCGGGCGACATTGCCCACCAGTCCCCCACCGGTGATGTGCGCCATGCCGCAGATCGGCTTCTTCACCCGGTAGTAGTGCAGCACGTTCACCAATGGTTTGACGTAGATCCGCGTCGGTTCGAGCAGCACTTGGCCCAGCGTGCGTTGCGGGTCCACCTCGGAATAAACCTTATCCAGATCGAGCTTCGCCCGATCGACAATCGCGCGCACCAGCGTGTAGCCGTTGGAATGCACCCCGCTGGAGGCGAGGCCGAGAATCACGTCGCCGACCTCACACCGTCGGTCGTCCACAATCCGCCTCATCTCACACACGCCCACGGCAAACCCCGCCAGGTCGTACTCGCCCTCGCGGTAAATGTCGGGCATCTCGGCCGTCTCGCCGCCGAGCAACGCACAACCCGCCAGCTCGCACCCGTCGGCGACGCCCTTGATGATCTGCTCGGTCTGCTGTGGGATGACCCTGTGGATACCGATGTAGTCGAGAAAGAACAGCGGCTCAGCGCCCTGAACGACCATGTCATTGACGTTCATCGCCACGCAGTCGCGGCCGATCGTGTCGTGCACGCCCATCTGCACCGCCAGCTTCACCTTGGTGCCCACGCCGTCGGCGCAACCGACCAGCACCGGGTCGCGGTAGTTGCGTTTGAACAGCTTCTCGTTGAAGTCAAGCCGGAACATGCCGGCAAAAGCGCCGTGCCGGCCCAGCACACGCGGGCCGTGCGTCCGGCGCAGGTGGCTCTTAATCAGCCCCACCACGCGGTCGCCCGCTTCGAGGCTCACCCCCGCGTCGGTATAGGTCAGTGGTTTGGTGTTTTTCGGTTCTTGCGGCGGCATACGGCGGTAGTGTAACGGTCTGCCCGGACCCCGAAAAACCACTACTGGACGCCGCCGGCACTTCGAGCCTAAACTTCGTGGGGCAGCCATTGCACGCGGAGCACGACATGGCCCAACCGCAGACGACGGCCCAGGACCAGGTCCACGAGTTGTTCACGGCACACGGCCTGCGCTGCACCTGCCGACGCCGCGCCATCTATGAGGCGCTGGCTGCCAGCCACAGCCACCCCACCACCGACCAGCTTTACCGCCAGGTTGCTGACAGTGTCAACGGGCTGAGCCTCGCCACCGTGTACAACACACTCGAAGCGTTTTGCCGGGCGGGCCTGGCTCAACGCGTGTTCGGCAATGGCGGTTCGTCACGATACGACACCGCCGTCCACGATCACCTGCACCTGCGGTGTGAACGAACCGGTGACCTGTGCGACGTGCCCCAACACATCGGCCAACAGCTACTCGACCGTATCCCACCGGACGTGATCCACCGCATCGAATCCAAGCTCGGCTTCAAAGTCCGCCACGTCCAGATCGAGCTGATCGGCGAATACCAGAGAGAGGAACCGCAGTAACCGCGCTAACCGCAGTAACCATGAAGCGATGCAATGGCTGCTGGTCTTTAATGGTTTATGCGGTTCCTGTGGTTACTGCGGTTACTCTTAGAGATGCATCCGCCGGGTGTAAACCAGCCACTCGATCATCATCACCGCCAGGGCCGCCCAGATGAACCAGTGCCAGACCTCGCGGCGCACGGAGGCGGACTTGCTTATTGCCGCAGCGGTGGCGGTGCCGACCTCGAGTTGGTCGGCCGGTCGCAGATCGCTCTCGATCGGATCCAACAGGTTCACCGTCAGTCGGTCCCACGGCGGATCAACCTCCTGCTCACACTCGTACACGCCGACGCGCCGGAATGCGGGCAACACCGCTCGACCGCCGCGCACCAGAGCACTCAGCGGCGCCGGTCCGCGGTAGGTAAGCTGCTCGATCGCACCCGTCACCGGCACCACCGCCACCTGACCCGGACGATAACTCAACCCCGCCTCCGACTGACCGCCCAGTCCCAGCCAGTGCACTGCGTTGTTGAGGAACACCGGGAAGCTGATGTGCATCGGCCAGTTGCTGTTGAGGATGTCGAAGCTGCTGACGACGTGCCGCACGCCCTCGACGGCCACCGCCGCCATGACCGGGCCGGCCTGACCCGTCGCCAGTGTCACCGCCGTGTCCGGTAGCGCCAGCCGACCGGGCTCGCTGATGACAAGGTCATCGAGCGCGACGTACCGCAACAGCGGGTGGTCGCGCTGCCAGTTCAACAGCACCTGCGCCTTGGGTGCGTCCGCAGTCGGCGGAAGCAGTTGGAGGTTCTCGATTGGTGGGGCGGCACCGAGATACAGACTGTTGACCAGCGGTGCGGCCTTTGGTGAGTAAGCGTCGAACACGATCACGTCGAAACCGGTGACCTCGCCGCCTGCGGCATCGTCCCAGCCGCCCCGTCGCAGCATGGTGGGGTCCTGGTCCTCAAATTTCTTGGGCGTCATCAGCACGAGGCGCCGCACGCCGATCGAATCGATCACCCGTTCGAGAAACGCGTTGCCTCCGGTGACGAGCAGCACCCGCAGGCGGCGCGGCGGCGCAACGGTCAGACGTGCCGTGTCGTCGGCGGGCAGGTCGTCGGTGTGATCGTGCGAAAGCGCCAGCAGTGCCGCGCCGGTCAGAACCAGGTCAAACTGCACCGACTGACTGGCGGCCTCGCCCATGCCCGCTGCGGCGGGCGGCACCGTGACCGGCACCACACGCTGCACCCGGCCGTCCAGCCGAAGCGTCAGGTTCGTCCGCACCGCGTTGGGGCCGTAGTTGGCCAGCGCCGTGAAGACCTGCACCCGCTGCGGTTTCTTGAAATCACGACGCGCCGACAACGACACGATCGCCAGGTTGTCCGGCCCGTCGTCTTTGTCGGTGTTGCCAATCTGGACAAAATTCAGCTTGGCGCCGCGAAGTGCCAACTGGTCGGTCGCTGCGTCGCCGGGCCGCACCCGGCCGTCGCTCAGCACGTACACCACCAGCGATTTGGCTTGATCCGGGCCGTCGGCAGCGCCTTCGAGTGCAAACGGCTCAACCAGTTGAAGCGCCGACCGCAGCCCCGTGGTTTCGTCGGTTGGCTCGATCGAACGGATCGCCGCCCGCAGCAGCGACCGGTCCGACGTGGCGGACTGAACCACCTTGGCCCGACCGGCAAAGCTCACCACCATCGCGCTGCCCTCCAGGTCCTCGATCAGGCCGAGCGCCGCGTTCCTGGCCTGGTCCAGCCGCGTCGGCGAGACGTCGGTGGCGTTCATCGAGGCCGAGTGGTCGATCGCAATCACGATCCGCTGACCCGGGATCGCCGCCGAGCGGAGCGTCGGCCGCGCAAACGCCAGCAGCAGCCCCGCAAGGATCAGCAGTTGCAACAGCAGCAGCAGGTTCTTTCGCAGCTTCTGAAACGGCGAGTTGACCTGCATGTCCTGGATCGTCCGCTTCCACAACAGCGTCGATGAGATCACCACCTGCCGCCGCCGCAGCTTCAGAAAATACAGCGACACCAACAGCGGCACCGTGATCCCGGCAGCGATCAGCGCAACAATCGGTGAAAGAAAACCCATGTGTACACAAATCCATTGAAACAGGGATGAACGCTGATGAACACTGATTGAACTTCAGAATCTGTTCACGAACCGACGAATATCAACCTTGGGCTTGCCAAAATTCAGCAACAGTGCGACCTTCAGGCCCGTTGCTTTAAGGTAGTTAAGCGTCTGGGCCGACCGAACGTCGTCAAGTTCACTCACAGCCTTCAACTCCAGAATCACCCGATCATCCACCACCAGGTCGGCCATGTACTCACCCACGGCTACCCCGGCGTAGCTCACACGAATGGGCGCCTGCTGTGTCACCTTAATGCCGCCTGTTTTCAGCTCGTGGGCAAGGGCATTCTCATAAACCTTCTCAAGAAACCCGCACCCCAGGATGTTGCTGACCTGGTATGCGCACGCAATGATCTTCTCGGTCAGTTCATCATTGACAGGAGACATGAACCTTTCCTTTCTCGTCCGCGTTTATCAGCGTTTATCCGCGTTCATCCCTGTTCCATCTGCTTATCCCAACAGTCTGCGTTCGCGCAGGTGCTGCAACACGAGCGTCTCGAACGGCATGCTGGTCTCGCTGATCATGTAGGCAATGCCGCGTCTAAGGCACTGCTCGCGCAGGTGATTGCAGTAGCCCTGGAGGTTGGCCTTGTACCGTTTGAGCAGCGCCGGGCCGACCGACACCTCGGCCAGGTCATCGTCCTCGACATCACGCAGCCGCAGGTCGCCGAGGATGTTGCCCTTGACCGGATCGACTTCCTGCGGCGCCAGCAGTTGGATCACGTACACATCGAAACGATCGCCGCCCAGATGTCGCAAGGCCTGGTTCAGATCACCCTTATCGAAAAAGTCGCTGATGACAACGACCACGCCGGGGTGGCGCTGGGTCAGTGCGAACCGCCTGCACACCTCGGTGAGGTTGCCCCATTTTTCAGTGGCCCGGTCGCCTGGGCCCTGGGCCTCGATGAACTCGAGCATGCGTGGGATCGGCCGGCGGCCGCGCAAGCCCCGCACACTGTCGTTGATGGTATTGGTGAAGCTGAAGATGCCGACGCGGTTGTAGTGGACCAGCGCGATGTAGCCCAGTGCCGCGGTCAACCGCTTGGCGTACAGCAACTTGTTCGGGTCGCCCCAGTCCATGCTCCGCGTCGTGTCAAACAGCACGGATACGGACAGGTCCTCTTCCTCCATGAACAGCCGCAGGAACAGCTTGTCCAGACGGGCGTACAGGTTCCAGTCGATCCGTCGCAGGTCGTCGCCGACGACGTAGTTGCGGTAATCGGCAAACTCCACCGACTGGCCACGCTTCTTGCTGCGGCGTTCGCCCTGCATCCGGCCGCGCAGAATCTTGCGCGACATCACGTCGAGCTGGTCCAGCCGACGCATGAACTCGCCGGAGAGCAGTCGGTCGTCGTTCGAGGAGCGGGTTTTGGTTGCCGTTTCAGCCATCTGTTCTCAGCCGCGAAAAAACGCAAGGGGACAATGACGAATGATCAACGTGAAGCCGTTCTGCTGATTCGTCATTCGTCACTCGGATTTCGTCATTCATTGCTGACTCACTTCCGCTTCCAGTGGCACGTTGTCGGCGATGTCGTTGAGGATCATGTCGGGTGTGATGCCCTCGGCCTGGCCTTCGAAGTTGAGCAGGATGCGATGGCGCAGGGCAGGCAGCAGGATCGTTTTGATGTCGTCGATGCTCACGTGGGCCCGGGCGTCGAGCAGGGCCTGGACCTTGCCCCCCAGCACCAGTGCCTGGGCGGCACGCGGCGACGCGCCGAACCGCACAAACTGTTTGCTGAGACTGATGGCAAACTCACCGTCCGGGTGAGTGGCCAGGACACAGCGAATGGCGTAATCCTGGACGTGCGGGGCGATGATGACCTGACGCACCAGCTTCTGGAACCTGACGATCGACTCACCGTCAAGGGCCGGCTCGATCGTCGGCGTCTGGGCCCGGGTGGTGCGGTCGAGGATGCTGTGCAGTTGCTCGCGGCTGGAGTAGCCAACCTGGAGCTTGAAGAAGAAGCGGTCGAGCTGGGCTTCCGGCAGCGGGTAGGTGCCTTCCTGCTCGATCGGGTTCTGCGTGGCCATGACGAAGAACGGCTCTTGCAGCGTATAGGTGTTGCCGCTGATCGTGACGCTGTGTTCCTGCATCGCCTCGAGCATGGCGGACTGGGTCTTGGGCGTGTCGCGTTTGATCTCATCGGCCAGGATTATCTTGGAGAAGATCGGGCCGTGCTGGAACTTGAACTGG
>JAZGCX010000182.1:0-9925 GCA_036477175.1 Phycisphaeraceae bacterium | reverse complement strand
CAACCAGTTGGCCGGCAAATCCGCCCGAGGGGGAGGCGGGGGGCGGACAGGCGGATGTGCGAGGTCCGATCGGCGATCGGCGATTGAGGAGGCGGAAGGCGACGCGACAAGTCGCGTCGCCTCGTGGGCGGGCGGCCCGGACCCTAGACCCCAGTCCCCAGAGCCGATACCTTCCCGCCATGCGGACACGTCACAACATGATGTACACACGGCGATTAGATCGAAATTGGCCGCTGGAAGGGGGCGGGGGGGCGGACAGGGCGGGTGAAGAGGAGAAGAGGGAAGAGAGAAGAGCGAGGAGCGAAGAGCGTGGAGAGGGCGATGTGCGATGTCGGAGCACGACGGAGGCCGAATATCACGGACGAACACGTGAATCGACAAATTACAAGCCGTCCTGCATCATCACGGACTATATCCATGCGTCTTACGATCCAGGTCGTCGCTTCGGCAGCCCTCGTCATGGCGGTGCTGTGGGGCATGTGGCGGTTGCCTCGCCGCGGCGAGGCGCTGTTCGATTGGGCGCCGCCGATGGCGCTGATCAGTCCATGGGCGGGGGTGCTGGCACTGGTCACCTCTGTGCTGCTGTGGGTCTTGCCGTATCCCGACCGGTGGGTGTCGCTGACGTTTTTGCTGCTCGATCCCGGGGCCATCGCGACCGGCGTGCTGGTGCTGTGGATCTACCGGGGTCGCGTACACACGTCGCCGACCATCGACTCGCAGTGTCTCCAGGCCAAGGTTGGCATCGCCCTGGGAATGCTGGCCATCGTTGCCGGCTACCTCTACGTGATGTGGAGCAAGTCGCCGGGCACCGCGGTCGGGACGTGAGTAAGGATCGCAGCAGTGTTGTATAACGACAGAGTTTGGCTACTGGATTTCGCCTTCGAGCGTCAAGTCAACGCCCGATTCGCCCGCCAGGTCGCGGATCCGCTGCACCGCCGCATCAGCATCGAACTTTGCCCGGGCCCGCGCTCGGGTCGGGCGGGCCGACTCGTCACTGGCGAACCGCCGCATCAGCACGAACATCAGGTACGATTCGAACGGCTGGTCCCGCGCCGCATTGAAGCGGTCAACCGCGTCGATCACCACCCGGTTGCCGATTTCCAGCAGCTCGATCAGATGCGGCGTCGATTGGTCGGCGTGGCCGATCAGGTGGCGGCGGGCAACGGAGAGGATCGTCGGCAGGTTGGCCGCCACCAGCCGGTCGCGGATCGCGGCGGCTTGAACCAGCAGCGAATCAATCTGGTCCAGTTCTGCGGCCCGGGGCTCGTAGCGGTCGAGATTGTCGCGGGCCCTGGCGGCTTTGAACTTCAGATAGTTCATCCGCAGGAACAGCGACCGCTGACGCTGGGCGTTGAGGACCGGGCGGTTGTACAGTGGACGCAGCGGCTCGGGCAAATCATCCGCCGCCGTGGCCGATCCGGCACCGTCGGTCTTGGGCTCGGATTCGGGTTCAGGCCGCAAGAATACCTCGTCGGCGTCGTCGCGTTCGAACAGGGGCGAGGCGGCGTAGTGGATCTCCTGCCGCCGCAGGTCCGCCGCGTGGCGATCGTGGATCGCGCGGTAAACCGTGGAGGGGGTCCGTCCGAACCGCTCGGCAATCCGCGAGACCGACACGCCCATCCGGTAGGCCCTGACGATCACGCGCTTCTGTCGGGGGGTGAGTGTCCCGGCGTGGTCGGGGAAGATACGGCCTTCGGGGTGGTCGCGGTCGTATTGTTCCAGGAGCATGCGAAGGGCTTCAAGCGACCGCCCGCTCCGCCGCGCCAAGTGGGCGGCCGCCTGATTGAGCGACACGTTTCGCACCCGCGCGATCCGCCGGGCCCGTTCGATCAGCCGCATTCGGTCACGCTGGCCGATCTGGGTGAAGCGGGAGGCGCGCTCGACGCGATGTTGGTGTTGGTCGAGGAACCGCTCAACGGCCCGTTGAGTAAACATCAGTTGTTTTCGGCCGCCTTCGGGGCGGCTGACCCACCGCCAGCGCAGCCCGAGCTTGCGCCACCGGGCGATGGTCTTCGTGCTGACGTGAAACCGATCCGCAAGCGCCTGGGGCGACTCGACCGGCTCGTCGTCGGCCGGCATCTCGACCGATCGACTCAGCGCATCGATCATGAGGCGCAGATCGGGCATGATCGCAGCACCCACCAGCAGGGACGAATCCTTCGACTCACTGCGATAGCCGGTGATGCGATACGCGATGAAATCGAACGGGTAGGCCTTGGCCGGGTCGAGTTCGTCGTGCAACCGTTCGGCGCGGCGGACCTGTTCGATGCGTTTGGCCGGTGGCGTGAATGTCAACTGCCGCCGCAGCAGCTCCAGCGATCGGCAGTTGTAATTCTGAGCAGGTCGGCGGCTCACGGTCGGGGCTTTCGGTGAGGGCACGGCAAAAAGCGATCGGAGAAAGGAGCCACGGATGAACACAGATGAACACGGATACAGATATGCAAGGGCGCCGTTCCCAAAGCGTCTGACTCAATATCTTTGTCCATCTGTGTGCATCGGTGGTTATGATTCATCGGCCCCGCACGCACAACGGTCGCACATTGTCGATCAGGCCCAGCTCATGCGCCATTTCGGCGAAGCGTTCGATTGCTTCCAGCTCCCGCGGGCCGATCTCGAAGCGCATGTACCGGGTGAGGTAACGTCTGGCCAGGCCGGTCGGCCAGCCATGGGGCGCCGCGTGGCGGGCGACGATCTGGTCGATCCGCTTGCTGTTTTCGATTCGGGTCCGCTCGAGTACGTCCGGCAGGTCACCGAGGTCCGCGTCGCGCCGGGCCATCCATACCGCGAAGACAAAAGGCAGGCCCGTCAGCTCGTGCCACGCCTGGCCCAGGTCCATCTGGTGCGGGTACTCGGTCTCGCTGGGCTTGTTGATCACCACCTTGTCGCCGATCAACAGCATGGTCGGCGGCTGTGTCTGCGGAGAATCGTCAACGGCCGGCTGCCGGGTATCATAATCCATGATCTGAGGCGTGATCCCAAACCGCTTCGAAAGCAATAGGCGCAGGAGCGCCACGCTTGTGTGGCTGTCGGTGTCAGCGTGTACGGCCTCGATCTGCTTGATCGGGACCCGACTGAACAAGCGGACCGTCAGCGTTTGGCCTTGCGATCCGATACCGCCCACCGGGACGATCTCGAGCGGCTGCCGGCTTCGGTAATAGTCGATCACCGGGCACAGCGCGATATTTACCAGCCCCGATTCGAGGTCTTCCAGCAGCCGGCTAGGGATGTCAAACTGGATGGCTGAATCGGCCTGCGAGTCGAGCCCGTCGATCAGCGGCCGGGCGTTGAGGTAGTTGACGCTGCCGATCCGCCGGACCGGCTGGTCAACCGGTGAGCCGGCAAGCGGACGCGGGCGGGCAGTGCTCATGGTCACCGATTATATTCGCCGCTGCGGCCGTGTCGCGGCCTTGACCCAATCCGTCAAACCATGGAAGATTCCGTCGCCACATGTCTACCCAGAACCAAGACATTGCTGCCGCACAGGTCCTCGTCGTTGACGACGAGGTCGAGCACGCCGAGGTGATGGCCGAGGCGCTGCGACGGCTCGGCCACGTGTGCACGATCGTGCATAATCTCGACACGGCGGCGGACGAGCTGCGTCACGGCGAGTTTGACCTGGTCATCACCGACCTGGTGATGGATAGCGCCGAAGACGGGTTGAAAGTGCTGGCCACCGCCCGCCAGACCCAAGCCAACGCCGAGACCATTTTGGTCACCGCCCACGGCGACGTGCCCACCGCCACCAACGCGCTGAAGCAGGGGGCGTATCACTTCATCGAAAAGCCGCTGGACCTGGAGGTCTTTCGGTCCCTGTGTGAGCAGGCAATCAAGGCCGTGATGCAGCGTGCCGAGATCGGCGAGCTGCGGCATCGGCTGGACGAGCGGTTTGGGCTGGAGGGCATTATCGGGACCAGCGCCGCGATCCAGCAGGTGCTGTCAACCATCCCCCAGATCGCCCCGGCCGACATCCCCGTTCTGGTCACCGGGGAATCGGGGACCGGCAAGGAGTTGGTGGCGCGGGCGGTTCACGCCAACTCGCTGCGTGCCCGCAAGCCGTTTAAGCCGCTGAACTGCGCCGGGCTGAGCGAAACGATCCTTGAATCGGAGCTGTTCGGGCACGTCAGGGGCGCGTTCACCGGCGCCGAGCGCGACCGTGAGGGCGTCTTTGAGTATGCCGATGGCGGCACATTGTTCCTCGACGAGATCGGCGACATGTCGCTGACCATGCAGGCCAAGCTGTTGCGGGTGCTTGAGAACGGCGAGATTGTGCGGCTCGGCTCGAACGAGCCCCGCCATGTGGATATCCGCCTCATCTCCGCCACCAACCACGAACTGGAAGAACTGATCAAGGACGGGCAATTCCGTGAGGACCTGTATTACCGCATCCGCGGCGCCCATATCCATCTGCCGTCTTTACGAGAACGCCGCGAGGACATCGCGCTATTGATCCGCTACTACCTCGCGCAATACGTCCAGCAAATGCACCGTGAGATATCGGGCATCGACGACGACGCGATCCTGATCCTGATGCGTTACGATTGGCCCGGTAACGTCCGTCAACTCATGAACGTCGTGCGCAACATGGTCCTGTTGTGCGAGACGACTGTGCTGGAGCCCCGGCACATCCCCGTCGAAATCCGCCACGAATCGTCTCGGGAGGCCCAGGTGGTCGGCCCGGGCTCACTCACCGGCCTCAGCCTCAACCAGATCGAGAAGCAGGCGATCCGCAACGCACTGCGCATCCACCGCGGCAACCGCGAACAGGCCGCCAAGATGCTCGGCATCGGAGAGCGAACACTGTACCGCAAGCTGAAAGAGTACGGGTTGAAGTAGCCGCTATCGCGAATAACCTTCTGGTCTCATGAGCGAACAGCATCCATCTATGCGCATCGGTCACGGGTTTGACCTGCACCGGCTTGAGCCGGGCCGCAAGCTCATCATTGGCGGCGTGCATGTTGAGCACGATGTGGGCTGCGCGGCACACTCCGACGGTGACGTGGTTTACCACGCGGTGACCGACGCGGTGCTGGGCGCGCTCGGCCAGGACGACCTTGGCCAATTGTTCCCCGACGACGACCCGAAGTGGCAGGGGGCCGACTCGCGTCTGTTCGTTGCCGAAGCGGTCCGACGGATGCGCGCCGCCGGCTGCGCCGTCGGCAATCTGGATGTGACGGTGATCCTGCAGCGGCCGAGGTTGAGCCCGCACAAGCAGGCGATCCGCGCCAATCTCGCCGGGTTACTTGGCTGCGACCCGTCACGGATCAACGTCAAGGGCAAGACGCACGAGCACGTGGACGCCCTGGGCCAGGGGCGGGCAATCGCGTGCCACGCGGTCGTGCTGCTCACGGCGCGCGGTTAACGCCGCAGACCAGGGTGCTTCCAATCCAACCCGCAGCTAGCCGCGCAGCGGTCGACCCGGCGTGCCGACAACGGTAAGGCCATCGGGGATATCCTTCACCACTGTAGCGCCCGCGCCGATCGTGCAGGCCTGGCCGATCTTGATACGCGGCCGCACCGATGCCCCGACGCCGACCAGCGACCTCGTGCCAATGTGCACCTCGGCGCCAATCGCCGCACCCGTCCCCAGGTGTACAAAGGCCTCTAAATGGCAGTGGTGCTCGACGATCGCGCCGCTGTTGACGATCGCGCCGTCGTCGATCCGTGCCTCGGCGGTGATCACCGCGTTGGGGCCGACATAGACGCCACGACCGATCACGGCCGAAGGGCTGACCCATGCGGTCCGGTGCACGATGCTGACCAGATCGTGGTTGGCTTGGAGCAGCTTCGTGCAGATGCGTTGGCGGTCCGTGTTGTCGCCGACCGCAACGAACACGGCGGCCTGTTCACGATCGAGCACCGAAGCATCAACCACGGGCCACTTACCGATCTGTGTCAGTTTGTCCTGTTGGTCATCGAGGAACCCGAGCACTTTGCGGCCAACGGCGACGGCGGCGTCGGCGACGACCAGGCCGTGCCCCCCGGCTCCGTAGATCAGAAGGGGCTTTGCATCGGCGGCCGAATCCGCACTCATTCGTTGGTCCTGTGCCGGGCCGACTCGTCGGCGTCGGTCTCGGGCGACATTGCGTGGTACTTTTCACCGATGGCCAGGTCCCACCGCGGATGGCCGCGGGGAATCGGCAGATCCCGAAATTCGCTTCGACAGCGGTAGCAGACCAAACACCGCCCGGTAAAAAGGTAGATCACCGCGTCGGCCAGCGCAACCAGACCCAAAAGCGCCAATGCCCAGAGCCTGTGACCGAGCCCGAACATGAACACCGACACCACGACCGCGAGCACCACGATCACGAACCCGGTCACCTGCGGGAAATCCTTGCGGACAAACAGTTCGCGGCACCCGCAGACCGGGCATTGTCGAAGCTGTCCCTTGTCGTCGAGTGTCCGGTCCCAGTCGAGGTAGACCTCGGGTCCGTTGCCATCGGGCGGCCTGACGACCGGGGACGGGTTCTTAAGGTCGATCTCGACCGAAAAGAGGCGCCGACGCTGTTGGTTACGAAGTTCAATCCGCACCCGCACATTCTGACGCTGCTGCGGCGATCTGGCAAACCCACCGGCTTGCTTGAGCCCCATTTGCCGCCGCAGTTCAACTGTGGCCTAATGATCCATGCAAGCAGCGTCCCCACCAAGACAGGCAAACGACCAGACGCACCAGACAACGTTGTCGGCCTGGCAGCTTTGACCTCAAACCGCTAGCCCCTGACCCCGAACCGGTGTACCTTGACTCTCCATGCCTACCCTCACCCGTCAACAGATCCGCGAGGTCGATCGCCTGGCCATCGAGCAACTGGGCATTCCTGGTGTGGTGCTGATGGAGAACGCCGGTCGGCATGTCGCCGAAACCGTGTTGGAGCTGATGGAGACGGAGCTGCACCTGGTCCCGTCCGACGCACGTGCGGCGGTGTTCTGCGGCGGCGGCAACAACGGGGGCGACGGGTACGTCATCGCCCGCCACCTGGCCAATGCCGCCGTTGATGTCACCGCCTATGCCGCCAAGGACCCGGCCGCCCTCAACGGGGACGCCGCGCTCAACCACGCCATCGCCGCCAGGATGGGTTTGGTCGAGCCGTTGTTCAACCCCGAGCATCCGGTCGTGGTTGGATCGACGCGGCTGCAGCCCCACGTCGTCGTCGATGCACTGCTGGGCACCGGTTTCCAGGGTCAGGTGCGCGACGATCTGGCCGCGGTGATCGATCAATGTAACGCGTTGCGGGCCACCGGCGCCGCTGTGGTGGCCGTGGACCTGCCGTCGGGCCTGGATTGCGACAGTGGCGAGCCCGCAAATGCCGTCGTTGAGGCCGATGTCACCGTTACCTTCGTGGCCGCGAAGAAGGGTTTTGCCAACGCCGCCGCCGGCCCGTACGTCGGTCGGATCATCGTGGCCGACATCGGGGCGCCGAGCGAGTTGATCCACCAGGCGTGCCGGACCTACCCCGACGATTGACGCATACCAGCTAATCCGCCACAATGCGCTGTTCTGCTGACGCAGCGGACAACGACCAAGAGGGTTTGGCCATGCTCAAGAAGATTGCTCCCGGCAGCCGCGTGACGGTCAAGGTCGTCAAGCACCCGGCAAATGCCGCGGCCACGAAAACAATCGTGCGCCTGCTCAGCAAGGACCACGCCGTGAAGGCCCAGAATCAGCGGCTGCGTGATATCCGTGCGACCCGGAACAAGCCCACCAGGCGTGGCGGCCGCATATGGATCAGTCGGTTGGTCAAACAGCGCCCTGTCAGGGGTCGGGTCGGCGAGAGCGGCACCATCACCGCCACACTCGACGTGCTCCAGGACCTCAGGAGCGTCAACCGATTCGTGGAAGTGGCCAAGGCCTGACCCGCTTGTACCTATCTATCAACAGAAGAAAGAGCATCCGCCGCGCAGCCGCACGGATGTTCACGAACTTTAGCGCGGTAGATGTCAACAAACCTGAGGGGTGATCTCACGTCCAGCCAAGCGCATAGAACACCGCGGTAAACAGCAGGTCGGTGAAGATGATCAGCAGGATGGACAGGACGACGGTGAGCGTGGTCGCCAGGCCGACGCCCGCTGCGCCGCCGCGCACCCTCAGCCCGTTGTAACAGGCGATCACGCCGATCAGCAGGCCAAAGACGCCGGCCTTCCACAGCCCGGTGAAGAAGTCGGCCAGGTCGAGCTGGTCGAGCGTGTTGTTGATGTAAATACCGGACGGGATGTCCAGCAGCGTAACCCCCAGGACCCAGCCGCTGCCGATCGCCACGAGGTCGCCGATCAGGCACAGCACCAACATGCCCAGCGTCGTGGCCAGCACCCTCGGCACCACCAGGAACCGCACCGGGTGCAGCGCGTGAGCCTCCAGCGCTTCGATCTCTTCGCCAACGACCATCGTGCCCAGCTCGGCGGCGATCGACGCGCCGGCAAAGCCGGTCAACACGATCGCACTGATCAGCGGGCCAAGCTCACGTGTGATGGCGATGGCGATGATGTTGGCCACGCGATCGGTCTGTCCGAACTCGTCCAGCGGCGGGGACATCTGTAACGCCAGGATCAGTCCGATTGATGCGCTGACCAGGACAATCACACCGATCGACCGCACGCCGACCCGTACGATCTGAGCGTACAGGGCGGCCCGCCCGAATCGCACCCGCCGCGTCACGGCACTCCGCCAGACCCAACGAAGGATGTCGATCACCAGCCACGCCAGCCCGCCGAGGTAGGCCAGCGCGCGATTCGGCGGACTGCCCAGTGCGATGAGCAGGCGCGACAACGCCCCGGGTGGACCTGGCGCTGGGGCACTCTGCGACGGTCGAGGTTGATTACTGTTGACGGTGCTCATCACGTTGATCGCGACGGTTTTGCAATCCCCGGACGCTCAGAGCGAGTCCCGGCGCTCAGCGCAACGGCCGGCATTGACTCGTTATTCGAAATCCGACATGCGACATTCAGGATTCCTCACTACGCTTTCACCGCGGCCTCGGCGTCGTCGCAGATGGTAAACACCATATCCAATCGGGCGATCTGGAAGATGCTCAGCACCTTCGGCTGCATGCTGCACAGCACCAGCTTCTTACCCTTCTTCAATTGAAACTGCATCGCCTCGACCAGCGTCGCCACGCCCGAGCTGTCCATGTACTGCACCTGTGACAGATCGATCACCAGCCGCTGAGGGTTGTGATTCTCCAGCAGGATCAACAGCTCCGTCCGTAGCACAGGTGATCGGCTGAAATCGATCTCGCCGTCCGGCACGACCACCAGACCGTCGTCGATCGGCTTCGTGCTTGCGATGACCCCGTCAGACTGTTCCATAGGACCTTACCCCGTCTGTGCCGGCGCGGCCGGCTGATTGTACTTGCGCATCTTCAGGCACACGCCCTTGTGATCCGGCCGGTTCGTATATTCGACCTCGTCCATCACCTGCCGGATGATGTGTACCCCCAGACCGCCGGGACGGATTTCATCGAGTGGTCGGCCCTCAATCTTCGACAGGTCCACGCCATGAGTCTCGTCCTCGATCACGATCTGCACACCCGTGCGACCGGCCTGCTCGACCGGCCAGAGCCGGACCCGGATCGGTCCATCCTCCCGATCCCCGTAACCGTGACGGATCACGTTGGTCACCGCCTCGTCCACTGCCGTGATGACCTTGATGATCTCGGCATCGTACAGGCCTAACTGGGTCAACGCCTCCCTCGCCGCCGCCCGCACCACGCACAGGTACTGCGGCCGGCTGAGGATGCTTACCTCGATGTGCGGGTCAGTGGGCATCGAAATCATTTTTCACCACTCGTCCGCGTCGCGGAATCGGCCGACGACACGTCCAACCTTTATCGGTGCGGTCACTTACCGCCGGCCATCGTATCCGGGGACTCAAACCGTCCATCCCGGACAGCCTGGACCCATGCCTCGATCGCCGAACGCCGATCCACTTCCGACC
>JAZGCX010000181.1:0-7515 GCA_036477175.1 Phycisphaeraceae bacterium | reverse complement strand
CGGATTGGCCAGTTGGAGAAGCGTCTGGGCGCCAAGCTGATCGACCGGTCGGTTCGGCCGTTGGCCTTGACCCAAGCCGGCGAGTTGTTCCTCCGTGAGGCGCGCGAGCTGGTCGAACGATATAACCGGCTCGAGCAGCGGATCGGGCGAATAGGGACCGACGGGTCAGCCGTGCAGGAAGGCGACGCCGGTGCCCAGCCTCAAGGGCTTGTCACCGTGGCGGCGATCTACTCGGCCGGCATCGGGCTACTCAACTTCGTCCGCGACAAGTTTGTTGCCGAGTACCCCCGGGTGTCGGTCACGCTGGACTACAAGCATCCGGACGACGTGTTCGAGACGGTGCGGCGGCGGCAATGCGACCTGGGCATCCTCTCCTACCCCGAACGCTGGCGGGGCCTCGGCGTGATCCCACTGCGCAACGAAGTGATGGCCGTGGTCTGTTCACCCCGTCACACGCTTGCCCGCCGGGCAAAAGTCAAAGCCCGTGAGCTTGGCCGCTGGCCGATGGCGTCGTTCGAGACCCGCCTTCCCGTCGGACGACGTATCCGCCGGTACCTGAAAGACCAAGGCGTCAGACCCCGGTTCGCCAGCGTGTTCGACAACATCGACACGATCAAGGCAGCGCTCGGTGTGACCGATCAGGTGGCGATCCTGCCCAAGCGCACCGTGCTGCGCGAGGTGGCGGCCGGCACCCTTGCGGTGGTCGAACTCGAACCCGAACTGCTGCGACCCATCGCCATCGTCTACCGCAAACCACGCGGATCGAACGGCCCCAACGGCAACGGAACGACAAACGACGCCGCCCATAGCGACGACACCGCTGCGCGGACCGGCAACGGGCAAGGCGGCAACGGCGACATCACGGGCGTGTTCTCACCGTCGGCCCAGGCCTTTGTGGACTTCCTGCTCAAGCATGCCGGGCCGAACGTCGCCACCGTGGACCCGGTCGAAGCGCGTGGAAGAGAGCTGGTGGGAGGCAAAGTATGAGCGGATCGGCCCCCGCGACCGGCACGAGCGTTGCGGCTGCATTTGACCGCCGCAGGCCGCCCAAACACGCGCTGTACGACCCGGCCAACGAGCACGACTCGTGCGGCGTCGGGTTCATCGCGCACATCAAGGGCCACGCCAGCCACCAGATCATCGACAACGCCCTCACGATGCTTCAGCACATGGACCATCGCGGCGCCTGTGGCTGCGAAGCCAACACCGGTGACGGGGCGGGCATCCTCACCGCTCTGCCGCATCAGTTCCTGGCCAAGGTCGCCAAGCGTCACGCGGGGGTCGACCTTCCCGGGCCCGGTAGGTTCGGGGCGGGCATCGTCTTCCTCCCGCCGGACCCGAAGCAGCGGGCCGTGTGCAAGTCCACGATCGAACGGCTGATCGCCGACGAAGGCCAGAGACTCCTGGCCTGGCGCCCGGTGCCCCGGGATAACTCCATGATCGGTAACACGGCCAAAGCCGCCGAGCCTCACATGGAGATGCTGTTCATCGGTGCCGCCAACGGACTCGGCGCCGAGGCGCTGGAGCGCAAGCTTTACGTGATCCGCAAGCAGGCGACGTGCACGCTTCGGGCTGACAGCGACCTGCCCGAACGTGAGTTGTTCTACATCTGCAGCCTGTCCACCAAGGTGATCATCTATAAAGGCCAGCTCACCAGCGGGCAGGTGCCGCAGTACTTCGCTGACCTGCGTGATCCGGATTACCAAAGCCACCTGGCGATGGTGCACTCGCGGTTCAGCACCAACACGTTCCCATCGTGGGACCGCGCACAGCCGTTCCGTTTTATGTGCCACAACGGCGAGATCAACACGCTGCACGGCAACGTCAACTGGCTGCACGCGCGTGAAGGGGTCATGCGCAGCGGCCTGTTCGGCGACGACCTACAGAAGCTGTTCCCGGTGATCGAGCCGGACTTGTCCGACTCCGGCACCTTCGACAACGCAATGGAACTGCTGCTGCACGCCGGCCGGAGCCTGCCCGAAGCGGTGATGATGATGATCCCCGAGGCGTGGGAGAACCATGAGTTGATGTCGCCGGCCAAACGGGCGTTCTATGAGTACCACGCGGCCAAGATGGAGCCGTGGGACGGCCCGGCCTCGGTGGCGTTCACCGACGGGCACTGCATCGGTGCGGTGCTCGACCGCAACGGTCTGCGCCCCAGCCGGTACTACGTCACCAACGACGACCGCGTCATCATGGCCAGCGAGGTGGGTGTGTTGCCCGTGCCGCCGCGGATCGTCAAGCACAAGGGCCGGCTCCAGCCCGGACGCATGTTCCTGGTCGATTTCGAGCAGGGCCGAATCATCCCCGATGATGAGCTGAAGCGCGACACCGCCGCCTGTCGCCCCTATGGCCAGTGGCTCCAGAACCAGCGGATCGAGCTGTCGGACCTGAAGCCGAGCCACGAAGCGCACGGCTTCTACCCCGACACGCTGCTGCGGCGCCTCCAGGCCTTCGGTTACACGACTGAGACCATGCAGTTCATGCTCATCCCGCTGATCCACGCCAAGAAAGACCCGGTCGGCTCGATGGGCAACGACGCGGCGCTGGCGTGCCTGTCCGACAAGCCGCGCCTCATCTACGACTACTTCAAGCAGTTGTTTGCCCAGGTGACCAACCCGGCGATCGATTCGATCCGCGAAGAGATCATCATGTCGTTGGAGTGCTACATCGGCCCCGAGGGCAACCTGCTGGACACCCGGGAGCAGGACTGTCATCGGCTGCTGGTGCCCCACCCAATCCTGACCAATGAGCAGCTCGCTGCGATCAAGCACATGGATCATCGCGGCTGGCGTGCCAGAACGATCGACATCACCCGCCCCAAGTCCGAGGCCAGGGCCGACGGGGGCCGGGCGCTGGTGGCCGCGCTGGACCGAATCTGCCAGGAAGCTGAGCAGGCCATCAAGGACGGCTACAACCTTGTGGTCCTGTCCGACCGCAACACGGGACCGGATCGCGTGCCGATCAGCGCACTGCTGGTGACCGGCGCGGTGCACCACCATCTGGTTCGTCGGACGCAGCGGACGCGGATCGGTGTCATCGTCGAAACCGGTGAAGCACGCGAAGTGCACCACCACTGCCTCCTGATCGGTTACGGTGCCGATGCGATTAACCCCTACCTGGCGATTGAGGCGCTGTGGCAGGCGCGGCGCGACGGTACGCTGGCCGACGAGTTCGACGACGACGAGAAGATCGTCGCCGCCTACCGCAAGGGTGTGGCCAAGGGCATGCTCAAGGTCATGGCCAAAATGGGCATCTCGACGCTCCAGAGCTACAAGGGCGCCCAGATCTTCGAGGCCGTGGGAATCGGCGACGAGGTGATCGACCGCTGCTTCGTCGGCACGCCCAGCCGGATCAAGGGCGTCGGTTTCGAGATCTTGGCCAGGGAGTCGCTGCGACGGCATGAGCTGGGCTACCCATCGCGCGCCACGGTGCGGCTGGCGACGCTGCCCAACGACGGGCAGTTCCACTGGCGGCCCGGCGGCGAGCGGCACGCTTGGGGCCCGCAGACGATCGCCAGCCTCCAGGACGCGGCACGCACCAACAGCCCGGCGGCGTACGAGCAGTTCGCTCGCCTCGCCGACGACCAGGCACGCCACAGTTGCACATTGCGCGGCCTGTTGAAGTTCAAGCCGCTGCCGGCCGGGCCCGTGCCGATCGACCAGGTGGAACCGGCCGCCCAGATCGTCAAACGCTTCTGCACCGGCGCGATGAGCTTCGGCTCGATCTCGGCCGAAGCGCACGAGTCGCTGGCCGTCGCCATGAACCGCATCGGCGGCAAGAGCAACACCGGCGAAGGCGGCGAAGACCCCAAGCGCTACGAGCCGCTGCCTAACGGCGACTCGAAGCGCTCGGCCATCAAGCAGGTCGCCTCCGGGCGCTTCGGCGTCACGATCGGGTACCTGACCAATGCCGACGAGCTTCAGATCAAGATCGCCCAAGGCGCCAAGCCGGGAGAGGGCGGTGAGTTGCCCGGCCACAAGGTCGACCAGATCATCGCTCGCATCCGTCACTCGACGCCCGGCGTCGGTCTGATCAGTCCGCCGCCGCACCACGACATCTATTCCATCGAGGACCTCAAGCAGCTCATCCACGACCTGAAGAACGCTAACCCCGCCGCTCGAGTCAGCGTCAAGCTGGTCTCCGAGGTCGGGGTCGGCACCATTGCCGCCGGCGTGGCCAAGGGCTTTGCCGACCACATCCTGATCTCCGGCGACGTGGGCGGCACCGGCGCGTCACCATTGACCAGCATCAAGCACGCCGGGCTGCCGTGGGAACTCGGCATCGCCGAGACGCACCAGACGCTGGTGCTCAACGACCTGCGCAGCCGCGTCGTGCTCCAGACCGACGGCGGGCTCAAGACCGGCCGCGACGTCGTGATCGCCGCGATGCTCGGTGCCGAGGAAATGGGCTTCAGCACCGCCCCCTTGATCAGCCTCGGGTGCATCATGATGCGAAAGTGTCACCTGAACACCTGTCCGGTCGGTATCGCCACGCAGGACCCCGAGCTCCGTAAGAAGTTCACCGGTCAGCCCGAGCACGTGGTCAACTACCTGTTCCTCGTGGCCGAGCACGCCCGCCGCATCATGGCCGAACTCGGCTTCCGCACGGTCAACCAGATGATCGGCCGCGTCGATTGCCTCGTGCCTGACGACGCGATCGAGCACTGGAAGGCCGACGGCCTCGACCTGGCGCCGATCCTCGCCCCGGCGGTCAAGCCGCGGCCGCAGGTCGAAGTCTATTGCACCCGCAAGCAGGACCACGGCCTCGAACTGGCGATGGACAACAAGCTCATCGAGCTGGCCCAGCCGGCGATCGAACGCGGCGAAAAGGTTCGCATCGAGCTGCCGATCCAGAACATCAACCGCACCGTCGGCACCACGCTCAGCCACGAAGTCGCCAGGAAATGGGGCGATAAGTCCCTGCCCACCGACACGATCCATATCAAGTTCAACGGATCGGCCGGCCAGAGCGTGGCCGCGTTCCTGGCGCGCGGCATCACGATCGAACTGGAAGGTGACGCCAACGACTACGTCGGCAAGGGCCTGTCCGGCGGTCGGCTGATCGTTTATCCGCCCAGGGAGTCCGGCTTTGTGCCCGAGCAGAACATCATCATCGGCAACGTCGCCCTGTACGGGGCCACCGGTGGCAAGGCCTTCTTCCGCGGGCTGGCGGCCGAGCGGTTCTGCGTCCGTAACTCCGGCGCCATCGCCGTCATCGAGGGCGTGGGCGATCACGGCTGCGAGTACATGACCGGCGGCCGGGCCGTCATCCTCGGGCCCACCGGCCGAAACTTTGCCGCTGGCATGTCCGGGGGCATCGCCTACATCTGGGACCCCCCAAACCAGTTCCTCGCCAACTGCAACCTCGGCACCGTCGTGCTCGAGAAGATGCAAGACCCCGCCCACATCGCCGAGCTGCGCCTCATCATCGAGCAGCACCTGAAGCACACCGGTTCGACCGTCGCAAGCCGCATCCTCGACGATTGGGACCACGCGCTGGACCAGTTCGTCAAGGTCATGCCCACCGACTACCTGCGTGTGCTCGCCGAACGGATGAGTCACGACGAAGAGCAAGACGCTCCTATCCACGATGGGCAGGAGGTTTCCCATCATGGGTAAGAACACCGGCTTTATGGAGTATCCGAGGCAGACGGTTGGGTACCGTGACCCGCTTGTCCGCCTCAACGACTTCTATGAGATCTTCTCGGAGCCGGACGAGCAGCACCTCAAGACACAGGGCGTCCGCTGCATGGATTGCGGCGTGCCGTTCTGCCAGTCAGATACCGGCTGCCCGATCGACAACCTGATCCCCGAGTGGAACGACCTGGTTTATCGCGGCCGGTGGCGCGAGGCGCTCGATCGGCTGCACAAGACCAATAACTTCCCCGAGTTCACCGGCCGCACCTGCCCCGCGCCGTGCGAGGGCGCCTGCGTGCTGGGCATCACCGACCCGCCGGTCACCATCAAGAACATCGAGAACGCGATCATCGACCGTGGCTTTGCCGAGGGTTGGATCAGGCCCGATCCGCCGAACAAACGCACCGGCAAGAAGGTCGCGATTGTCGGGTCGGGTCCGGCCGGCCTCGCCGCCGCAGCACAACTCAACAAGGTCGGCCACCGCGTCACCGTCTACGAACGGGACGACCGCATCGGCGGGCTGCTGATGTACGGCATTCCCAACATGAAGCTCGACAAGCAGGTCGTGCAGCGCCGCCTTGACCTGCTCGCCAAAGAGGGCATCGAGTTTATCACCAACGCCAACGTCGGCGCCCCCGCAAACGCCCCCGGAGCCGTCGATCCCCGCAAGTTGATCCAGAACTCTGACGCGCTGCTCCTGGCGACCGGCGCCACCCGGCCCCGCGATCTGCCGATCCCCGGACGCCAACTCAAGGGCATCTGCTTCGCCATGCCGTTCCTCACCGCCAATACCAGGAGCCTGCTGGACTCCAATCACAGCAACGGCAACTATATCTCGGCCAAGGACAAGCACGTGATCGTGATCGGGGGCGGCGATACCGGCACCGACTGCATCGGCACAGCGATCCGCCACGGCTGCAGGAGCCTGGTTAATTTTGAACTGCTACCCAAGCCGCCCGACACCCGCGCAGCGGACAACCCCTGGCCCCAGTGGCCCCGAATCTTCCGCGTGGACTACGGCCACGAGGAAGTCGCCAGCAAGTTCGGCAACGACCCCCGCCAATACAGCATCCTTTCCAAACAGTTCATCGACGACGGCAAGGGTAACGTTGCCGGCATCGAGACCGTTCTCGTGGACTGGACCAAGGACGGCGACGGCAAATGGCAGATGACCGAAGTGCCCGGCTCGGAGAAAATCTGGCAAGCCGACCTGATCCTTCTGGCGATGGGCTTTCTCGGCCCGGAGCGTGATGTGGCCGATCTACTGAGCGTTGAGTGTGACCCGCAGAGCAACTACAAGGCCCGGCACGGCCGATTCGCCACCAGCGTCCAGGGCGTGTTTGCCGCCGGTGACTGCCGACGCGGCCAGTCCCTGGTCGTGTGGGCGATCAACGAAGGCCGCGGCGCCGCACGCGCCATCGACGAGCACCTGATGGGGACGAGCAGCTTACCCGTGTCGCGGTGAGTGCGCATCGCCGCACGTCTTGTGCGGATTCCGATCGAATCCCATTCATTTGAGATCAATCGGAAGCCCGGGGTAGAATGCCCACCTGTCACCGCAATTGGAGGAAGCCGCGATGCGAACCACTCGCTTGGCCCTTGTCGCTGTGATGACCGCTGCCACCTGCTGCGTTGGCGATGTACGTGCCGAGGTGAAGACCGAGTCGATCGAATACGACCACGATGGCGTGGCGCTGGCCGGTTACCTTGCGTACGATGATGCGCTGCCGGGCAAGCGGCCTGGTGTGCTGGTGGTGCACGAATGGTACGGGCTAAACGATTATGCTAGGACACGGGCCCGGCAGTTGGCCGGGTTGGGATACGTCGCGTTCGCCCTGGACATGTACGGCAAGGGCAAAGTAACCGATGACACCGA
>JAZGCX010000180.1:0-3844 GCA_036477175.1 Phycisphaeraceae bacterium | reverse complement strand
ATGTCGTCAAAAACAAACGGCCCACGCAGGCTGTTGACATACGTCGAGGCCCCCACCAGCACCAACAGCCCGCACAACCACCACCGGATCATCAGATGAGAGTGGGCTTGTCCCGGCCGGCTTGCCTTCATGCAGCGTCCACCCGCGTATCAGGAATCCAGACAGAGTGTAACGCGCGGGCCCGACCCGGAGACAGGCCGCGCGCCGGCAGCGTGAGCCCGGCGGCGCGTCGATCGCCGGTTTCAAGAACCTTGTCAATCTGGTCGGGCTCGAAACGACCGCGGCCGATTTCAACGAGTGTCCCGGCGATGATACGAACCATGTTGTACACGAATCCATTGCCGACCACGACAACCTGCGTCGGACCGACCAGTTCTTCCGAAGGTTCGGACAACGCGCCGCTATCGATCAGTTCCCCGACCGTCTCACGCACCTGCTCCTGCACCTGGCCCAGGCCGGCGAGCAACTGTGTGACACGCTCGTTGTCCGGGTCGAGGGCAAGCCAGACACCGCACGGCATTGGGGAGGGGAATGAGCCTGTGGGGGCAGGAAAAGGCAGGGGCGTTTCTGGCCAGATGTTATGTTTGCACGGTCGATGCACACGAGCTTCGGCCGCGCTTCGCGAGGTACTGCTGGTGGTATTCTTCGGCTCGATAGAATGGTGATGCGGGGGTGATCCGGGTCACGATTTCGCTGTTGAATCGCCCCGAACGCTGGAGCTTTTGCTTTGACGCTTTGGCGGCGGCTTCCTGCTCGGCGTTGTGGAAGAAGCTGGCCGAGCGGTACTGCGTGCCCACGTCGGGGCCCTGGCGATTCAGCGTGGTGGGGTCGTGGCAGTGCCAGAACACGTCGAGCAGTTGGTCATAGGAAACCCTGGCCGGGTCGTACACCACCTCGACGACTTCGGCGTGGCCGGTTCGGCCGGTGCAAACGTCCTCGTACGTTGGGTTTTGAAGCGTTCCGCCGGCGTATCCGACGGCCGTCGATGTGACGCCCTCGACCTGGCGAAACCTTGCTTCCACGCCCCAGAAACAGCCGGCGGCAAAGGTCGCCTTGTGCGTCATCGTGCTTGCCCCTTATCTTTTCGCGCAAGATCGTATCATTTGTCCTTAACTATAGGCGACCTCGCGGCGCGGGCAGAAAGCGAGCACCCGGTAGGGGAGCCGCAAGTCGAATCGGAAAGGCCCCGGCCCACGGCCGCGGCGCCTGGGCTTGGTCATGTTTGTGTTCTACTGGAATCGGCTCGGGTGCAGGGGGTCGCTGGCGGTGTCGGTGGTCGGCACGACGATCCTTGTGCTGATCCTTTACACTTGCGGAGCCTTTGGCAGTTGAGAGAAAACAGGGTGTAGAGAATCTTCATGTCTGGAACCATCAGTCGGCGGCTGCTGACCGGTGACAGTCTGACGATCGGCCGGCGGGCCTGCGTCAACTGGGTCCTGGTGATTTACTTTCTGTCCGGGGCGTGCTCTCTGATCGACCAGGTCGTCTGGGTTCGGCTGCTGAGGCTGACGCTGGGCAACACGGTTTACGCCACCAGCATTGTGGTGTCGGTGTTCATGGGCGGGCTGGCGCTGGGGGCGCTGGTCATGAGCCGGTATGCCGACGGTGTGCGAAACCATCTGCGCTTGTACGCCGCCTTGGAGACGCTGATCACCATCGCGGCGGTCTCGTTGCCTTGGGCTCTGAGCGTTGTTGATTCGTTTTACGTCTGGTTTTTCCGGTCCTTTGAGCCGGCCAAGCCGCAGCTTCTTGCGGTTCAGGTCGTGTTGTCGGCGGTGATCCTGCTGGTGCCGTCGATGCTGATGGGCAGCACCCTGCCGTTGCTGGGCCGGTTTGTCACCGCGATGGAACAAGAGGTCGGCCACCTGGTGGGCCGGCTCTACGCGCTCAACACGCTCGGGGCCGCGGTCGGGTGCTTTGCGGCGGGATTTGTCCTGATCCGGGCCCTGGGCGTGATGGGGGCGCTGTATGCCGCGGCAGTGCTCAACCTGATCGTGGCGTTCGGCGGCTGGTTCCTGTCCCGCTCGGTGGTGATCCAAGGCGAACAAAAGGCCCAACCGCCGGCCACGCCGACCGCCCGGCCGGTGTCAACAACTCAGCCGAAGGTCGGGTTCTCTCTGTTAATCGTCGCTTTCTTCATGAGCGGCTTTGTCAGCATCGGCTACGAGTTGTTGTGGATGCGGAGCGTCATCTTCCTGCTGGGCGGGGTGACGTATGTGTTCTCGGCGGTGCTGACGGTTTACCTGCTGGGCAACGTGATCGGGGCCGGCATCGGCAGCCGGCTGGCCGGGCGGATCAAGTCGCCCGCGGCGGGTTTCGCGGTGACGCTGTCGCTGCTGGGGCTGTGGGGTGTGTTTCACCTGCGCTGGCTGCTGTGGTGGACATCGGACGTATTCCCTTTAGTGAACGATTGGCTGGCTGCGGTGTACGCGGCGCTGCCGGTGTCGCCGGTGACGCTTGAGCCGATGCTGCACAGCCTGTTCCTGTTCCTCATCCCGTCGATCCTGATGGGCGTGGGGTTCCCGATCGCGTTGCAGGCGTGGACCGATCACGTGCACCAGGTGGGCCGATCCACCGGCGCCGCCTACGGCGCGAACACGCTCGGCGCGGTGGTCGGCGGGCTGGTCACGGGGTTCGTGCTCGTGCCGTTCGTTGGGGTGCAACTGTCCCTGTCGGTCCTGGGCCTGATGGCGGTGTGGATCGCCGGTGGGCTTTGTGTAGGGCTCGTCGGACAAACGCGCATCGTCAGGCGGTGGGCCCTGGTCGGCATGGCGGCGGCCGTGACGGCGTTCGCCTTCGTGTTGCCACCGAACCTGTTCGACACGGTTGTGGCGACAAGCCCACGGATCCCCGGATCATTCACGTTGCTGTCGGTCAGGGAGGGGCTGACCACCACCGTGTCGGTGCACCAGGATTCGACGAACCAGACGCTGCACCTGTTCTCGTCGGGCCAGAGCATCGCGGGGGACAACTACGCACTGCGCGGCGATCAGAAGGGGCTGGGGCATCTCGGCGTGCTGCTCAACCGCCACGCGGATGAGGTCTTGTCGGTCGGCTTCGGTTCGGGGGAAACAACCCTGTGCCTGTCGCTTCACCGTCTGAAGCGGGTGGACTGCGTTGAGATCGCACAGGAGGTCGTCGGGTCGGCGGTGGAATTCTTCACCCACATCAACCTCGGCGATCGGCTCGACGACGAGGTCAACATGATCTTCATGGACGCAAAGAACTACCTGCACCTGACCGACACGCGCTACGATGCGATCGTCAATGATTCGATCCACCCCAGGAACTTTGCCGAGAACGCCTCCCTCTACACCAGGGAATATCTCGAAGCGGCGAAGCGGCACCTCAATGAAAACGGGATCATCATCTCATGGCTCCCGACGTACCAGATGCCCGCTTCGGTGTTCGACAGCATCATCGGGACGCACATGGAGGTGTTCCCGCACGTCACGCTCTGGTATCTCACGACGAATCCGGCGCCTCTGGTTTTTGTCGTGGCGTCAGACCTTGAACAGCTCTATTCGCCCAGGCACATCGACAACGCTCTGCACAGAGACGGTGTTCTTGAAAGCCTCGAGGCCATCTACATCCGCAACAGCATCGACCTGATGAGTTGTTACATCGGAGATGAACGCGACCTGCGGCAGGTGGTGACAAGTTACTCGGTCAACAGCGACTATTCGCCGTTCGTCGAATTCACGACCGACGAGGTGACGCCGATCATCGAGATGTTCAGGCGGTTCGTGATGGGGGTGCGGGCCGACTCGGTTTACGACCACCTCGACTGGACGGGGTTCAGCGATCAGGAAAAGGAGCAATGGCTCAGGCGTTATCAAACGCT
>JAZGCX010000018.1:0-7834 GCA_036477175.1 Phycisphaeraceae bacterium | reverse complement strand
CGCCAGACGTTCGATTCGCTGAACGAAACTCCCGACGCGGATGTGAAGGCGGCGGGACACCGACCGAAGCGCGGCCGCAAGAGCCAGAGAGCGAGGAACACCAAGGATGGCCAGGACGACGACCAAGCGTAGAACCAAATCCGCGACCAGGCGTTCGCCGCGGCGGGGCGGGCAGATTTATTACTTCGGCAGGACCCGCACCGATGGCAACGGGTCGATGAAGCAGTTGCTCGGCGGCAAGGGTGCGAATCTGGCTGAGATGACCCGCATCGGTCTGCCCGTGCCGCCGGGGTTCACGATCACGACCGAGGTGTGCGACCTGTATTACAAAGCCGGCCGCAAACTGCCCAGGGGCCTGATGGACGGCGTCCGCAAGGCCGTGGCCACGCTCGAAAAGGAGCTGGGCAAGAAGTTCGGCGACCTGGCCAACCCGTTACTCGTGTCGGTCCGCAGCGGGTCGGCGGTCTCGATGCCCGGGATGATGAACACGATCCTGAACCTGGGGCTGAACGATGAATCGGTGGTCGGTGTCGCCAACGCCACGCACAACGAGCGATTTGCCTACGACGCGTACCGCCGGCTGATCAACATGTACGGCGACGTGGTCATGGGTGTGGACCATGAGCACTTCGAGGCGGCGTTCGACACGATCAAGCTCAGGTACAAGGCGAAAAACGATACCGACGTGCCGACCCGCGGCATGATCGAGCTGTGCAATGCGTACAAGCAGGTTTACCGTCGCCACCTGGGTAAGGACTTCCCGCAGGACCCGATCAAGCAGTTGGAGCTGGCGATCGGCGCGGTGTTCAAGAGCTGGATGCAGCCACGGGCCGTGCGGTACCGCGAGGTGGAAAGTATCCGAGGCCTGTTGGGCACGGCGGTCAACGTGCAGTCGATGGTGTTCGGCAACATGGGGCAGGACTCGGGCACCGGGGTCGCCTTCACCCGTGACCCCTCGACCGGTCAGAACCGGTTTTACGGCGAGTTCCTGATCAACGCCCAGGGCGAAGACGTGGTAGCCGGCATCCGCACGCCGCTGCACGTGGACCAGATGCCCAAGTGGAACCGGCAGGTGCACCGGCAACTGCTGGACATCAAGAAGGTCCTGGAAGAGCACTACCGGGAGGTTCAGGACATCGAGTTCACGATCGAGAAGGGCAAGCTCTACATGCTCCAGACCCGCACGGGTAAGCGGACGGGTGCGGCGGCGGTGAAGATCGCCTGCGACCTGGTCAGGGAAAAGCTGATCGACGAGAAGACGGCGTTGAAGCGGATCCCGGCCGGTGACCTGACGCAACTGCTGCTGCCGAGCTTCGACCCGGCAGCGAAGAAGAGGGCTGACATGCTGGCGCTGGGGCTGCCGGCGTCGCCCGGCGCGGCGGTGGGCAAGCTGGCGTTCACTGCCGCCGAGGCCGTCGATCGCGCCCACGACGGCGAGCGGGTGCTGCTGTGCCGCAAGGAGACCAGCCCGGAGGACATCGACGGGATGCACGTGGCGGCGGGTATCCTGACGAGCACCGGCGGCATGACCAGTCACGCGGCGGTCGTGGCGCGCGGGTGGGGGCGATGCTGCGTCGCCGGGGCGGGCAAGATCCAGATCAACGAGCGGGCCCGCAAGATCAGCGTCAACGGCAGGACCTTCACGCACAAGGACACGATTTCGATCGACGGGTCCACCGGTGAAGTGTTTGCCGGCCGGATCGATACGCAGACGCCGAAACTCTCCGGTGACTTTGTCACGGTAATGAGGTGGGCGGACAAGTACCGCAAGCTGAAGGTGCGGACGAACGCCGACACGCCCGCCGACGCCAAGCGGGCGCGCCAGTTCGGGGCCGAGGGCATCGGCTTGTGCCGCACCGAACACATGTTCTTCGAGGGCGATCGCATCCTGGCGATGCGTGAGATGATCCTGGCGGAGAGCAAGGCCGAGCGTCAAAGGGCCCTGGCCAAGCTGCTGCCGTATCAGCGTCAGGACTTTATCGGCATCTTCACCGCGATGAACGGTTTGCCGGTGACGATCCGGCTGCTGGACCCGCCGTTGCACGAGTTCCTGCCACACGACGCCGCCAGCCAGGCCGAGATGGCCAAGCGGCTCGGCGTGAGGCCACAGAAGGTCAAGGCCCGTGTCGCGCAATTACATGAGGCCAATCCGATGCTCGGTCATCGCGGCTGTCGCCTGTCGGTCACCTACCCCGAAATCCTCGAAATGCAGGTCACTGCCATCGTGGAAGCCGCCATCGCCTGCAAGAAGAAGCGGATCAAAGCCATACCCGAGATCATGATCCCGCTGGTGAGCGCCGCCAGTGAGCTTAAACTGCTGCGCGGCCTGACCGAACGCACCATCGACAAGGTGCAAAAGGCCAAGAAGTTTACCGGCAGGCTGGGGATCAGCATCGGCACGATGATTGAGATCCCGCGCGCGGCACTGACCGCCGACGAGGTTGGCAAGCACGCCGACTTCTTCAGCTTCGGCACCAACGACCTGACGCAGATGACCTTTGGATACAGCCGCGACGATGTGAACACCTTTCTGCCCGATTATCTGCGGGAAGAGTTGTTGCCGTATGACCCGTTCCAGTCGCTGGACACCACCGGCGTCGGCCAACTGGTCCAGACCGGTGTGACCAAGGGTCGCAGGGCCCGTAAGGGTCTCAAGTGCGGCATTTGCGGCGAACACGGCGGCGACCCGGCGTCGATCGCGTTCTGCCATAAGGTTGGCCTGGACTACGTCAGTTGCTCGCCATTCCGCGTTCCGATCGCGCGACTCGCCGCGGCCCAGGCGGCGCTGCGGTAGGTTGGCCGTCTTTATCCCCAAGCGACACATGTTTTCGGACCCCCGTCCGTCAAGAGGGTCCCGCGAACGTCCGATCTAATCGGCATGGTTGCCATTCCGCACGATCCGCGGCGTCGCCATGAACGGCACACCAGCGATGTGGTGACCTGCGAACTGGGAGACCTGCTGGATATCTCTGCCTCGGGGATGCGTATCGGCTGCAAGGGCAAACCCCCGGTCAACCCCGGCAAGGCGGGCAATGTCAAGCTGAAATATCCCGGCGGGGCACTGAGTATCACCGTGCTGTGCCGATGGCGCAAACGGGCCGGCTTTCGCAGGTACGAACTGGGGCTGGAGTTCGTCAACATTGCCCCGGCGGTGACCGAGGCCATCGATTCGCTGGCGCGCTTCGGCTTCATCCGCACCGACTCGACGACGAGTAAGTCGAACGGCCCCAAGAGCAGAAAGCGGGTCCGTGCATCGGTTGAGCTGCCCGATTACTACAAGATACTCGGCATCGAGCCGGACGCCACCGCCGAGGACATTAAAAAGGCATACCGCCGGCTCGCACGCGAAACCCATCCTGACGTCTCGCACGACAAGGCGGCCCAGGAGAAGTTCATCCAAATCCGCGAAGCGTACGACATCCTGCAAGACGCCGAGCAACGCGGGACGTACGACCTGCGCCAGGCGGGCTGAACGGTTCGGAGCACCGATGCCGCCCTGAGCCTGCGGCTTTGCCGGGGTACCCGCTTCGCACTCACACACGATGACAAGCTGCAAGCCCCCGGATCGCGATCGGGGGGGCGGTTCACTTGAAAGCGTATGGGAGGAACCCACCGTTGCCGGCCACCAGTGTCGTGTAGTTGATCGCCCAGCCGAAGACGGGCGACAGCAGTGTCCCCGCCGCCATGAACACAAAGATGAAGGCGAAGAAGAATATCTGCTGCTTTGCCGGATCGTAAAGCAGGTTGGCGTAGCCACGGTGGAAGTTGGCGAGGATGTGCGAGCCATCCAGCGGCGGCACGGGAAAGAGGTTGAAGATACAAAGCAGCAGGTTGATCGCGCCGAAGATCAGCAGCAGCTTGATCCCGTTTCGCAAGATTTGCGTATCGTCGAATGTGCCGAATCGCCACCACAGCCCCACGGCCGTCAGACTGATCGCCGCCAGGATCAGGTTGGTTGCCGGTCCCGCCGCCGCCACCACGGCCCCAGCGTATTTGCCCCGCAACCGCGTCGGGTCGATCGGCATCTGACCCCACGCGATGCCAAACAAGAACAACGCGATGATCGCAAACGGGCCCATGTGCACCAACGGGTTGCCGGTCATGTGGCCGGTATGAATGGGCGTGTCGTCGCCGTGACGGATCGCCATCCATCCGTGGGCCAACTCGTGCAGGACGATGCTCAGCACGACCGTAAAGACCACGATGAAGAAGAACGGCGGGTCCTTCCCAAGCTCCATGATAAACAGGTCCATGGCGGGTATCCTATCCGATCATGCCGGTCGGTTCTTCCGGCGCGCCGGGGTTGACGCGGGTCTTGGGCCGCAACGGTTTAAAGATTCAATCGGCCAACTTTCGGATGGGAACTTCGCCATGGAATACAGACCAAACTTGATCGGCTTGTGGGTGTGTGTGATCAGCGGCCTGGTGCTGGGTGGCTGCAAGGGGCCCGTGGTTGAGAAGGACTACGGCCGACCACTGCCCCCGGGCGCTTTTGCCCTGCGCAAGATCACCGTTCCGTCGCAGCTCCCGGACCTTAAGATCGCCTGGACCAATAGCGACGGTGACCTGCTGTCGGCCCTGGACCGCTCGCTCGACTGGTTCACCAAGCCTTCGACGCAGCGGTTCTTCCCCATGGCCGGGATCAGCCACGGCCACGCCCGCGTCAGCGTCTTTGCCTTTCGTCAACTGTTGGAGACCAGCACATCCGAATCGCAGTTCGAGCAGCGCGTGCTCGAACAGTTCGACGTTTACACCAGCGTGGGGTGGGACGGCCGCGGGACGGTGCTGTTTACCGGCTATTACTCGCCCGTGTTCAACGCGTCCTGGGAGTTGACGCACGAGTATCGCTATCCGCTCTACCATCGGCCGACCGACCTGGTAACCGAGCCGGTGACCGGCGAGGTGCTGGGCCGCCGCGTCGGACAGGCCATCGTCACATATCCCACCCGGCGTCAGATCGAGTCGTCCAACATGCTCGCCGGCCGGGAACTGGTCTATCTCAAGAACAAGCTCGACGCTTACCTCATCCAGGTCAACGGGTCAGCGAAACTCATCATGACCGACGGCTCGGTGCGGTACTTCGGCTATGCGGGCAATAACGGACACGATTACACCAGCCTGGCCGGTCTGCTCGTCGCCGATGGCAAGCTTGACCCGAACCGCGTCAGCCTGCCCGCGATCCGAGACTACTTCCGCCGCCAACCCGGTGAGTTGGATCACTACATGTTGCAGAACGACCGGTTCGTCTTCTTTCAGGAGTATGACGGGGGCAGTTGGCCCGCCGGGTCACTGGGCGTGCCGGTCACCGCCGAGCGGACGCTTGCCACCGACAAAGACGTGTTCCCCCGTGGCTGCGTCACCCTGGTGCAGACCAGGGTGCCGACGAGCGGGCCTATTGCCCGGCGATTTGAACAGTTCATGCTCGACCAGGACACCGGTGGCGCCATCCGGGCCGCCGGCCGGGCCGACATCTACATGGGCATCGGCCCCCAAGCCGAGACCCTGGCCGGCCGCACCGTCGCCGAGGGCCGCCTCTACTACTTCTTCCTCAAACCCGCACGCCTGGCGGCATGGCGGACACAAATGGAATCCAAGATAAGCCGCAGGTAAACGCCGATGGTCGCGTGCCTGGTGCAACAGTTCGACGCCGATCTTCTGGATCAGCGCTTCAACGGAGGCGTCGTGCGTGGCGGGCATGGGCGAGCCTGGGATAGGCGGTGCCGGCAATCAAAGTCCGTGAAGAGGTTTATCAACATCTGATCCCTTGGATATGACGATGTGCTAAACTTGCGGATATGGAGCCGTTAATCGTCACCCTGGACGGTCCGGCGGGGTCGGGCAAATCGACGGTGGCCCGGCGTCTGGCCAAGCGAATCGGGCTCGAGTTCCTTGACACCGGGGCGATGTATCGGGGGCTGACGGCCAAGTGCCTCGACCGCGGCATCGCTCCGGCGACTGAGCCCGAGGCGGTGGCCGAACTGGCGCGTCACTGCCCGATGCGGTTCGATTGGCAGTCCGATCCACCGCGGCTGCACGTGGGCGACCACGACATGACCGACCGCCTGCGTGACACGGACGTCACCGAGAACGTCAGCGAGGTCGCCGCGATGGGCCCCGTGCGTCAGGTGTTGGTCGAGCACCAGCGACGCATCGGACGCCAGCACCCGCGCCTGGTCACCGAGGGCCGCGATCAGGGCTCGGTGGTGTTCCCCACGGCCCGAGTCAAGTTTTTCATCGATGCGACGCCTCAGGTCCGCGCTCATCGCCGCGCGTTGGAGCTTAAAGAAGCCGGCCGTCAGGCCGACGAGCAGCAGATCCTTGAGCAAATCCTCGACCGGGATCAACGCGACTCCAACCGCAAAGATGGCCCGCTGATCTGTCCGCGCGACGCCGACCGAATCGACACGACGCACATGTCACTTGACGAGGTGGTCGACGAGTTGGAGCGGCGGGTGCGGCGGGACGTTGGCCATCTGCTGGAACCGCACACGTCGGGTCAGGTTTCCGGCGGTGGGGGGCAAGGCTGATGGCCCGGGCATGGCGCGGCGATCAGGACCGTCTGCCGCTGGCGCGCGTCGTGTGGTGGCGGTTGCTGCGGTGGTTTTGCGTCGTTTGGTTCGCCGCGTGCTACCGTCTTCGCGCTTGGGGCGGGCACCATGTCCCACCGTCCGGGCCCGTGCTCCTGGTCGCCAACCATCAGTCTTTTTTTGATCCGATCATCGTCGGCATCAGCGCGTACCGGCGTCCGTTTTTTGTCATGGCGCGTGAAACCCTCTGGCGCAACAGGCCGCTGGGCTGGCTGATCGGCTCACTTAACGCGATCCAGGTTAATCAGACCAAAGGTGATCTGGCCGCGATGCGCCGCTTGGTCGATGTGCTTAGGCAGGGCCATGCGCTTCTAGTTTTTCCCGAAGGCGTTCGCACCGGTGACGGTACGACCGGGTCCTTTGCCACCGGCACGATGCTGCTGATCAGGCGCGCCCGCCCGACGGTCGTTCCGATCGCAATCGAAGGGGCGTTCGACGTGTGGCCAATCGTCAGGAAATGGCCGCGACTGTGGGGTCGCATTAGTGTCAAGTGCGGCAAGCCGATCGGCGCCGACGAACTGATCGCGATGGGCAGCACTGATGCACTGACCCACGTACGGGACGTAGTGGAGAACATGCGGCTGGAACTGGTTCAGAAGATGAAACCGCACGAACCCCGGCAATAACCGCCTTAACCAGGTGACCGGTCATTGACGCGATCTGCCGGTTGCTGCGGCTAGCGGATTGCTGCGTTTACTGCGGCTAATCAAGGTCAGCTATAATCACGGAACTATGGCCACCTTATTCATCGCTCTCGGTGCCGGTGTTGCGTTCGTCATTGCCTACCACACCTACGGCCGGTGGCTCGGGTCCAGGATTTTCCGACTCGCCGCCGACACCGTCTGCCCCTCGCAACGCCTCCGTGATGACAAGGACTACGTCCCGACCCCCAAACCCATCGTCTTCGGCCACCACTTCACCAGCATCGCCGGCACCGGCCCGATCGTCGGACCCGCGATCGCCGTCATGTGGGGCTGGCTGCCCGCTCTGTTGTGGGTCGTACTCGGCTCGATCTTCATCGGCGCCGTCCACGACTTCGGCGCCCTGGTCGTCTCACTACGCAACAACGGCCAGACCGTCGGCGACATCGCCGGCCGCGTGCTCAACAAACGGGTCCGCCTGCTGTTCCTGTTCGTGCTCTTCATGGCCCTGACCATCGTGCTGGCAATTTTCGGCCTGGTCATTGCCGCGGTGTTCAAACAATACCCGGCTGCGATTTTCCCCTGCACAGTGCAGATTCCCATTGC
>JAZGCX010000179.1:0-4978 GCA_036477175.1 Phycisphaeraceae bacterium | reverse complement strand
CACTGCCCTTGGCCATGAACGTACTGACGACGCCGATGCCGGTTCGTTCACAGAAGCGACGCATCTGTTTGCTGGCGCGTTTCCGGATCGTGCCGTTGCCGGCGAGGATGATGGGCCGCCTGGCCTGTTGGATGAGCTGGAACGCCCGGTCCACGACCTTGCCCTCCGGTACCGGCCGACGAAACCGACGCACCGGCAGAGGTGTGGTCTGCGCCTCGAGCTTGGCGATGTCTTCAGCCAACTCGATGTGACAGGCGCCCGGCTTCTCGGTGCGCGCCAGCCGCACGGCCTTGCGGACCACCTCCGGGATGTTGTCCGGGTGGCGGATGCTGTGGGCCCATTTGGTGACGGGTTGGTACATCGCCACGACGTCCATCACCTGGTGCGATTCCTTGTGCTGGCGCGTGGACTCGCCCTGGCCGGTCAGCACCAGGATCGGCGCGCGGTCCATGTTGGCGTCGGCGACCCCGGTGATAAGGTTCGTCGCCCCGGGGCCGAGCGTGCCCAGACACCCGGCGGGGTTCCCGGTCAGCCGGCCGTACACCTCCGCCATGAACGCGGCGCCCTGCTCGTGACGCGTCAGGACGAACCTGATCGAGTCGGACTGCTCGAGGCTGATGACAAAGTCGGCGTTTTCCTCGCCCGGGACGCCGAAGATGTACTCGATCCCCTCGTTCTCCAGGCACTTGACGAACAGGTCGGAAGCTTTCATGGAGACAACTCGAAACCGAACCGCGCGGATGCAGCGGCCGGCGGCGTTTACATGTGACTGTTGAAGTACCGCTTGGTGCCCTGGGCCTCGATCGCCCGGCCGATGCGGTTGAGCCCGTGCGCGTAGGCGGCGGTGCGCATGCTGATGTTTTTGGCGTTGGCCATGTCGTAGACCGCGGCGAACTCGCGGGCCATGATCTGGTGCAACTGCTCGTGCACCTGCTCGATCGGCCAGTAGAAGCCCTGACGGTTCTGGAGCCACTCGAAGTAGCTGACGGTCACGCCGCCGGCATTGGCGAGGATGTCCGGCACGACGCGGGTGCCCCTGGCCCAGAGTGTGTCATCGGCGTCGCTGGCCGTCGGGCCGTTGGCGACCTCCACAATGGTCTTTGCCTTAATCCGATCGGCGTTGGCCGCGGTGAGCTGGTTCTCCAGGGCCGCGGGGATCAGCAGGTCCACCTCAAGCTCCAGGAGCTCTTCATTGCTGATCGTGTCGGCCTCGACCATCTCACAGAACGCCCCGTCGCAGTAGACCGCCTTGAGCTGACGCGACTCGTTCTTGAACTGCACGAGGCTCGGCACGTCGAAGCCTTCGGGTTTGTAGATCCCCCCTTTCGAGTCGCTGACCGCAACGACCTTGTAGCCATCGGCGTGCAGCAGTCGGGCGACGGCCTGGCCGGCGTTGCCGAAACCCTGAACGGCGACGCGGGTGTGCGCCGGCGTCCACTTGTGCCGCTGCTCCAGCTCCTTGATGCAGTAGTACGCGCCGCGGCCGGTCGCGTCGTCACGGCCGAGGCTGCCGCCCAGCTCGATTGGCTTACCGGTGATCACCGCGGGGACGTGCTGCCGTTTGATCTTGGAGTATTCGTCCATCATCCAGCCCATGATCATCGAGTTGGTGTACACGTCGGGCGCGGGGATGTCGATGTCCGGCCCGATGAAGTCGGCCATGTGCTGGATGAACCCGCGTGACAGGCGCTCCAGCTCCAGCCGCGACAGCTCCTTGGGGTTGACGATGATGCCGCCCTTGGCCCCGCCGTAGGGGATGCCCACCACCGCGCACTTGCAGGTCATCCAGAACGCCAGGGCCTTGACCTCATCGAGGCTCACGTTCGGGTGGTAGCGGATCCCCCCTTTCGTCGGCCCGCGGGTGTCGTCATGGCGGACACGGTAGCCCTCGAAGATCCGCAGCGATCCGTCGTCCATCCGCACGGGAATCGACACCTGGAGGATCGCCTTGGGATGCTTGAGGCGCTGCAGCGCCTCCGGGTCAATGTCGGCAATCTGACCGGCGCGGTCGAGTCGCATGATCGCGTCGTCGAAGGTGCTCATCCGCTCGGTGGTCGTCGTGGTCAATCGTCTCACCCATCTGTTGCCAAACCGACCTGCACGCCTGCGAGCATACCAACGCCGGCCGCCGCCTCCAACACGACCGGCCGCCATCGTGACCGGCGGCACTGGGCGGTCCGGGCATATCGGCGATGTCGCTCTTACTGGACAAACGGCAATAAGACCGATTCAATAAGGCATTTGACGTTGCCGATCGGGGTCGCGGGGCGCGCTTGCGGCTCCGAGAGACCCATCGGCGGCGAAGCAGCGGCGCAGCGCACTGTTTGGTCTTAACCTGCCGAGGAAGTGGGCGATGTTTGGCTTAGGATTTGCGGATGAGCCGGCGACTGGGGAGTCGAGACCGGCGGCACCGGTGCCGTCGCCGCGCCCCGATCACGACACGAAAAAGCCGAGCGTACCCGACGAGGCCAACACCATCGTCACCGCGTTCATGCCCTGGGTCGTCTCGCTGCTGGTGCATGCGGGCGTGGTGTTGCTGGCGATCTTCCTGGTCTGGTCCACGATTGACAGGCCCGATGAGCGAGTGATCATCCCGATCGCCCACCTGAGCAGGACCCCTCCACCTCCGCTAACCATGCAACGGACCGAACCGATGACACGCACCACCGCGTCGCGGCATCGCCGGGTCAGCCGAGTCACCCAACGGTCACCGGCCCTGCTGACCAGCAAGGCCGACATGCAGACCATCGGCGTCGAAGGCGGCGGAGCCGACACAGCCAGCCCGTTCGACACCGCGGTTCAATCCGGCGCGACCGGGAACATCGGTTTCTTCGGCGTCCGGGGGGGCAATGCCAGGACCATCGCCTATGTCGTGGACGCCTCGGGGTCGCTGATCGACACCCTGCCGGATGTGATCAAGGAACTGACACGCTCGATCAACCGGCTGGACGAGCGACAACGGTTCACCATCATTTTTTTCCAGGCCAACGCAGCGCTTGAGGTGCCGGTGCCCAAGCGGGGCCTCAAAAGAGCCACCGCCCAGAACAAACAGAAGGTGATCAAATGGATCGACCAGAGCAGTCACAACATCGTGCCGGAGGGCGCGTCCAGCCCGATCAAGGCGCTGCAACTGGCGCTGAAGTACAAGCCCGACCTGATCTACATCCTCTCGGACAACATCACCGGCGCCGGCCGATACGAGGTCGATCAAAGGCGGCTGCTGGCCGAGATCGATAAGGCCAACACCGCCCGCACCCGGATCAACACCATCCAGTTCATCTACCCCGACAAGCTGGCCGAGCAAGGCCTCAAGCCGACGCTTCAACTGATCAGCGAGCGGACCGGCGGCACGTACAAGTTTGTTGACGGTAAGGAACGCGGCAGGAATTGAACGCGCCAACCGTGGCAGTGCCGCCAACCACGCAGCACGGTCCCATTGCCCGTGCAGGTTAAGATGGACCGTGCCGGTGCCTCTTGCGCATCGGCGGTTCCATACGGTCACGGCGGGCATGGCACGGCGATCGGTGGTATTCTTGTTAGTCTGGTGGGCAGCACGATCAAGCCGGCGAACCGAATGTTTTTCGCGGCGTGAAGGAAGCGGCAATGACCGATCCGCAGTCGGCGGGTAACCGATTCTGGCAGGCGCTGGACGCCCAGCGGCCGCTACAGGTAGTGGGCACCATCAACGCCTATTGTGCGCGTCTGGCTGAGCGTGCCGGCTTGCGAGCGATCTACCTGTCGGGCGCCGGCGTGGCCAACGCCTCCATGGGGTTGCCCGACCTGGGCCTGACTACGCTCGACGACGTGCTGACCGACGTGGTGCGGATCACCGGCGCGACCGATCTGCCGCTGCTGGTCGATGCCGACACCGGCTTCGGGGATTCGGCGATGATCGCGCGGACGGTGCGGCACATGATTACCGCCGGCGCCGCGGCGATGCACATCGAAGACCAGGTGCAAAACAAGCGCTGCGGGCACCGACCGGGAAAGGTATTGGTGACGGCCACGCAGATGGCCGACCGGATCAAGGCCGCCGTCGATGCACGCGATGACCCGCGTTTCGTTATCATGGCGCGCACGGATGCCCACGCCGTCGAAGGGCCCGACGCCGCCATCGACCGAGCCTGTGCATATGTCCAGGCCGGCGCCGACATGATCTTCGCCGAGGCGCTAACGAGTCTTGACGAGTACCGCCGGTTCACCGCCGCGGTCGGGGCGCCCGTGCTGGCCAACATGACCGAGTTCGGCAAGACGCCGCTGCTTGGCCTGGACGAGCTGCGCGACGCCGGCGTGCGGTTAGTGCTGTATCCGCTTTCGGCCTTTCGAGCGATGAGCGCGGCGGCGATCGAGGTTTACCAGACGCTGCACGCCTGTGGCACGCAAGCGGACCTTATCCCGAAAATGCAGACACGCGACGACCTGTACGAAACGCTCGACTACTACGCGCACGAACGCAAACTTGATGCACAACTGAATCAGGAGACCGATGATGGGTAAGCAAGCGAAAGCCGGCGGTCTGGCGGGCGTCGTCGCCGGCAAGACCGCGATCGCCACCGTGGGCAAGCAAGGCAAGGGCCTGAACTACTGCGGCTACTCGATCGACGACCTGGCCGAGCACGCCTGTTTTGAAGAGGTCGCGTACCTGCTGCTGCACGGTTCGCTACCCGCCGCCGACGAACTGGAGTCGTTTCGCCAAAGGCTTGGTTCGGCCCGCGGCCTGCCCGAGCCGCTGTGCCGCACACTCCAGAGCCTGCCGGCGTCGGCACACCCGATGGACGTGATGCGCACCGGCTGTTCCGTGCTCGGCTGCCTGGAGCCCGAGGAAAGCTTCGAGCAGCAGCACCGCGTCGCCGAGCGACTACTGGCCGCATTCCCGTCAATCCTGCTCTACTGGTATCGCTATCACCGGGACGGGCGCGGCATCGATACATGTACGGACGATGATTCGATCGCCGGCCAATTCCTGCACCTGCTGCAC
>JAZGCX010000178.1:0-2713 GCA_036477175.1 Phycisphaeraceae bacterium | reverse complement strand
CTTTCCTCACCTTTACCCACATTTTGATGGGCGAGGGTTTTTCCATCCGATGAAAGCAGTGCGTGGCTGCGCGACAGACAGCAGGAGGCTGTCGGTGATTCGTGACAGGAGGTCTGCCATGAAGCGTTGTGGTTGCGCGCGGCATGTGTGTGAGGGGGCTTCGGCCTGGTCGTGGGGACAATTCGGCAACGCCGATCTGGGTGATCGGCGTCGTTCAAAAGACTGGTGAGCTTGGCGGCGGTGATGGCCGAATCGCCCGGACAGTCCCTGCCCCAACAGGCCGCATCGTGGGGCGACCTGAAGGCCGCGTATCGTCTGTTGAGCAATGATGCCGTCGATCCGCATGACATCCAGATGCCGCATCGGATGCTGACGCGTGACTCGTGCGGTGAACACAAGATCGTGCTGGTGGTGCAGGACTCCACCGAGCTGGACTTCAGCCGGCACCGCCATCGAACCAGGGGACTGGGGCCGCTGGCCAACGGCCAAGGCTTGGGCCTCGTGCAGCATTCGTCCCTGGCGGTGACACCGCATGGCGAACTGCTGGGTGTGCTGAATCAGTTCTGGCATGTGCGCCGGCCACGGCCACGGCACGAGACGCGCAAGCAGCGTCGAAGCCGCTGGCGTGAATCGTGTCTGTTCACGGACACGGTGGCCGCGGTGGGCCAAGGCCCCAACGGGTGTCGTTTCGTGCACGTGGCGGACCGGGCCGCCGACGACTTCGAGCTGTTCCAGGCGTGCCGGCGGGAAGGCGCGGGCTTCGTGATTCGCGCCAGGCACGATCGCAACGTTGACGACCACACGGCGTATCTATGGTCGTTCATGGAGGATCGGCCGATCGTGGCCGTGACCACCGTCAAGGTCTCGCATCAGCGGGCGAAGGGTCACCGAGCGGCCCGGCGCCAACGGACGGCCATGGTTCACGTGCGTGCCGCCGAAGTGACGCTCGATCGCCCCCATCACACGAGCCAGGCGGAGTTCGAGCCGAAGCGGATGTGGGCGGTGTATGTCTTGGAAGATGAACCGCCGGAAGATGTCCAGGAGCCGATCGACTGGATGCTGTTGACCAGCGAAGGGCCCCAGGAAAGCGAATCACTGGATCAATGGGCGCGCAAGATCATCCGGTGGTATCGCCTGCGCTGGCTCATTGAGGAGTGGCACCGCGTCGAGAAGGAAGGCTGCCGACTCGAAGCGTCTCAGCTGGATGAGGTGAAGGACCTTCAGCGGCTGGCGTCGCTCATCGCCGTCATTGCGGTGCGCATCCTTCAGCTGCGCAACCTCGCCCAGCGCAACAGTCGCCGTCCGGACGATCCCCGCCGATCCGGCAAGGATGAATCCCAATCACCCCAAGTCTTGCAGCGTGAAGTGCCGCGACTGTGGATTGCAGTGGTGGCCAAGCTCGCCAAGTGCGATCCCCAGAAGCTCACCCCGCGGCGGTTCTGGACGACGATCGCCACACGCGGCGGCTGGCTGGGACGAACCCACGACCCGCCGCCCGGCTGGAAGGTGATCTGGCGTGGCTGGTACGACATCACCAGGATGGTGCAAGGGGCTGAACTCTTCGCCAAGTCCAACCCCGTGAGATCTGGGTAAAGGTGAGGAAAGCTTTCCCTGGGCTTTGGCGCATCACTGATCACTAATCACTCATCACTCATCACTCATCGCTGGTAACCTTTGACTCTTGACTCTTGATTCTCGTTCTACTGGCATGTGCCGCATGGATTGCCGCCGGCGGCGGACTCGATTCCTTGCCGGTGCGCTCGGCCTGGTCACTGAAGTGACCAGGCCTCGGGGACTCAAACGCCCGGAGCATTCTCCGCGGCCCGGAAGTGGCGGCAACCTGACGGCCTTGGCCCGCTCACCCATTGGAACACGGAACGTAGGGCCAGTCAACGAAAAAATGGGTGGTTTGCGGGACGGTATGACAAAGCAATCCCCCGGCGGAGCCGAAAACCGGACCTGGTCCGGTTTCTTCGCGAGGGCGCGACTCGGTGCGCGACGGTCGCGTCAACACCGTGCGTGTCGGAAGACCGCGACCACCGGTCGCGGCTTTATGGAAGAAGCTCACCGGGCGGGGCGCATCTGGACGAGCGCATCGGGAATCTCATCGGCCAGGTCCGTGGCGAGCATGCCAGCGGCGCCGTGACGGGCCGCCCAGCGGTCGGCCGCGAGCCCGTGCAGATACACGCCCAGCCGGGCGCAGTCATACAAGCTCAGCGCATCCGGATGCTCGGCAGTGGTTGGCGCGGAGCCGCCTGTCTGATGTGCAGTGTAATGTTGGGCGATCAGCGCTGCGATCACGCCGGTGAGCACATCGCCGGTGCCGGCGGTGGCCAGGGCGACGTTGCCGGTGGTGTTCGTCCACGTGTTGATGCCGTCGCTGACCACTGTGCCGGGGCCTTTGAGCACGACGACGCATCCGAGGCGGCGAGCAAGCTCTTGTGCCGCGGCCGGCCGTGCGGCGCGATCGACTGGATCGGCCTCGATTCTCAGCGCCGCCGCCAGCCGGTTGTATTCGCCGGGATGAGGCGTCAGGACGGCCTGGGCTCGAAAGTCGCGTTGAACCTCCGCCATGTGTGACAAGGCGTTCAAGGCGTCCGCGTCGATGACCATCGGCAGATCGGCCCGAGCAATGACGCGGACCATAATGCGACGCTGCGGCTCGTCAGCGCCGAACCCCGGGCCGGCGGCCAGACACGCATACTGAGGCAGG
>JAZGCX010000177.1:0-9678 GCA_036477175.1 Phycisphaeraceae bacterium | reverse complement strand
TTGTGCTTCCACTGCCCCGCAAGGCATGATGTCTCTTCCCTGAGCAGGGTAACGGTGTATGCGTCGGGCCCCTCTGGGATGATGGTCACCTCCAGTGGATCTTGCGCCTGGTAGACGACCTGCAACCAGATGTCTTTGCCCTGCAGACTCTTGGTGCGGTTGGGGATGTGCAGGTCGAAGGTATCGGCAAATACGACGCCCTCTCGCCCTTCGAAGTTCGGCTCCCACACCGGCGTGCACATTGCGCCGCAGTCAGCCTCCGCTGCCGGTGAGCCGTAGGGATTGTTCAAAGGCGGTTCGATGCCGTCTGGTGGGATGTTGGACCAATCGCCCGGTTCGGTGTTGAATTCCCAGGCCTGCACGGTCGACCCTTCCTCACCCCGCCACGGCGGGGAGTTCAGATCGTCCCCAAGAGCCGCCTGCGCCAGCCACAGGAACCCCCCGGCAATGAGAAACAATCGATAGGTGAGTCTTTGACCAATCATTTGTCTGCTCCTTTGTAAACAAGTCAAACTGAGCGATTTAGGTGAAACCAACGCTAAAAGGGTCCAAGGGGTCGAGGATTCAAGGGTCCGCCCCACCTCGGAGGGGTGGCAGTGGTCCCTACAGGGCCCACTATCTAGTATTGTACCCGATCATCCAGACAGACAGCAAATGGTCACTTCGCAATGCCTCCAGACGGGCAGGATTTCATAGCGCGCCGGGGACGTTAGTGGGAAGGGGTCAGGGGAGAGGGTTTAGGGTGAAGCAAGACGATGGTTAACCGTTGCGGTGACAGGCAGTTGCGAGCACTTTATAGTGATGCCGGGAAAACCAATGGCTCGGCCGTGGCAGGCCCCGAAGCCCATGGGAGAACTTTATTTACCAAACGAACCCAAACTTGAGGTCTGTAAGGTCAAGGCCACCAGGGATAAAGAGGGTGATGAGCGCAAAGCGTACTGGCCGAACGAACCCAAACTCCGCATAACACCATGGTTGACAAAGGGAAATGCCGGAGTGGGGCAGCGTTAGAATCATGAATTGTGAAGGCAAAATAATGAAAGAGCTGTCAGCGCTGCCGAACCACCGAGATTCGTCGATCGTCTTTCCTGGATCGTACTTCGAGGTCGGCGCGGGCTCAATCCCGGGGCGCCGGGATTGTTCTCCGGCCAGCGAGACGCCGGCCGCTACATGATTCATTGGATGGCAAGTGGGTCTAAGACCCACCCTGCCTGCTAAGTTCGTGTCCCCCACCTCGAGGCCAACCGCTTGCAGGCGAAGGAGATGGGCCGGTCACCGTGACTGTTTCTCAGCAGGGTGGTTACTTTCAGCAGGAATTTGGTGTATATTGTATTATCGAACGGCCGGGTTCACCATCGTAGCGCTACGTCTATCCTTCTCACTGTTCAGCCGTGACTCGCGCCGTACTGGGCCGCCGACGATCGATGCTAATGTGGCCGAGCGAGATGCCGGCCGGATAGGAGAATGATCGTATTTTGATTGACGCATTTTTCGCCTCCTCGGTCCCTCAGCTTTTGAGTGAAGGGACCTGCGGGGCGAAAAATGTCCACGGGTTGTATTACGAGTTCATAGGAGAATCCAATGAGCACACTGGCATGGGTGAGATTTGACAAGCTTGTGGTGATGGCGGTGGTGGTGGCGCTGTTCTCGGCCCCGGCCCGGGGGCACGTGCATCTGCATGCGCCCAATGGAGCGGAGGTGTTGGAGGTCGGCTCGGAGTTCGCCATCACCTGGCACATCCACATCGCGCACAGCCTGCAGAACTGGGATCTGTGGTACTCGACGACCGGCGCCGGCGGGCCCTGGATTGCGATTGCCACGAACTTGCCGGCGGGCAGTGGGGCAGCCGGCAGCATCCACACCTACGACTGGACGGTGCCCGACGCCGTCTCGGACCGGGTTCGGGTACGCGTCAGGATGGACAACTACGGCACGGATTATTACGACACCAGTGACGCCGATTTTTCGATCGTGCCGGCGGCAGTGGAAGTCATCGTTGAACCTGGCGGAAAGTTCGTGTTCTTACCGGACATGTTGGTGATCGATGTTGGTGACACGGTGCGCTGGATCTGGGATGGCGGCGGCCACAATGTGGTCTCCGGTTCGCCCGGTGTGCCCGATGGGGCTTTCTATTCCGGGCTGCCGGCACCGGCCGGAACGATATTTGAAGTCGTGTTTGATCAAGCGTTCCTCGATGCGAACCCGGTCCCCGGAGGCCTGTACGACTATTATTGCGAGCCGCACGCGGATTTCGGCATGATCGGATCCATCGACGTGTCGCTTCCGTGTCCAGCCGATTTCAATGGCGATGACCAAGTGGGTCCCTTTGATCTGGCGATCCTGCTGGGCGCTTGGGGACCGTGCCCCGGCTGCCCCACCGACCTCAGCGGCGACGGCGTAGTCGGTCCCTTTGACTTGGCCACGCTCCTCGGTGCCTGGGGACCGTGCCTGTAGCCGGCGGACCGTGTGGTGTCGGCATGCTGGATTTGCTCGCAGGCCCCCACGCAATGAGCAACAAAGCGATTGGCCTTGTTTTTTTGAGGCCTAGATTTGTGGACTGTGAACCGAGAGGAGGGCTACACGCCATGAGACAGAGTCCAAACCGAATTCAGATCGTCGCCATCACAGGTTGTCTTGTCTGCTTTGCCATGAACGCCCAGCCGGCTATCGCAAGCTTTCACCTGTGGGACATCACCGAGGTCTATTCCAACGCGGACGGGACATTGCAGTTCATCGAGTGGTTCACGTCATCGAACTTGCAGCACCTGCTCGCCGGCCATGTGGTCACCAGCGACTCCAGCACCTACACCTTTCCAATTAACCTGCCCAGCAGCGGGACCGCGGTCCACCATTTCCTGATGGCCACCGCCGGGTTTGCCGCCCTGCCGGGAGCACCCACGCCCGATTACATCTTTCCGGCCGGGTTTATCGACACTACGGGTGACACCCTGCGGCTGCGCACCAGCCTGGGCGGTACGATCTGGGAGACCTTCTCCTTCGGTTCAGGAGAGTTGCCGACCGACGGCATCAATTCGCTTGTCTGTGCAATTCATTTTGGCAGTGCCTGCACAAGCACGGATGTGGAAGTGAACTCACCGACAAACTTTGCCGGGCAGGAAGGTTCAGTTTCACCACCGCCGCCCTGCCCCGCCGACTTCGACGGCTCCGGGGATGTCGGTGCCTTTGATCTGGCGATCCTGCTGGGCGCTTGGGGACCGTGCCACGGCTGCCCCACCGACCTCAGCGGCGACGGCGATGTCGGTGCCTTCGACCTGGCCATCCTGCTGGGCGCTTGGGGACCGTGCCCGTAGCGGCCGGCCCCCGTGTCGGCCGAGGGGTGAGCTGCTGATGGAAACGGTCGGCAGGGGCGCCGACCGCTACAGGACTGAGGACTGAGAGGCGCCCGCGTAGCGGGTCCAACCGGCTGTGCCGGCGGGTCATCGGCCCGACGTTCCACTGCCATCAATCTGCAACACCCACGGATTGCAATCCGTGGGTGTTCAGTCTTTTCCCTACGGTCAGGGCCCTGAAAGGCTCGGCTCAACCGTGATAAAGGCCCGATCCTGCACACGCCAAGCACGTACTGACGCGCCATATCAAGGGACGCGCCATATCAAGGGTTGACTTGACCATTGCTATTGTGCATGCTGAATTATGGAGGCGAAGTCTGGTGGTCGCTGCTCGGTTTTCGGTTGGCTTGATTGCAGTCGCGGCACTGCACCTCACCGCGCCATCTGCCCGTGCGCAGTTCGTCTTTGATCCGCCGGTGAATTTCTCCTTCGATTTTGATGCCTGGCCTACGTCGATCGGGCTCGGTGATTTGAACGGGGACGGGCTGCTCGATGCGGTGGTCACAGGACGAAATGTAGAGGGCATCGTGCTCGTGATGATGGGCAGTGCCGGTGGTGGTTTTGAGCCCGCCGTTCCGCTGGAGCTCGAAGCGCAGACCGACTGGGTGGTGGTGGAGCGTCTCGATGCCGATCCACATCTGGACTTGGCGATTGCGCTGCGCAGCGGCGTGGGCAAGATCGCAGTTTTCAAAGGTAACGGTGATGGGACCTTCGGCGGGCGGGTGGACTATTCCGTGGGGCGTGGCCCCAGCCACATCGCCGCCCAGGACTTCGACGGCGACGGCGATATCGATCTGGCGGTGATGGACAATTCTTCCGAAACGGTCACCATCCTCCGCAATGACGGTAGTGCAGTTTTCACACCGTCGGGACAGATCAATCATGTGGGACGATTGACGAAGGGAATCTCCGGGGCGATCTATCTTACGGCAGCCGATTTCGATGGGGACAACGACGTCGATATCGCGGTGGCCAAGGCGGCGGGCTACATCTCCGTTCTGGCCAACAACGGTGACGCCACCTTCGCCAGGTCGATCGATCACACTGTCGGCACGGCGACGGGAATTGCAGCGGGTGATGTTGATAGCGACGGCGACATCGACATCGTTTTCGGCGATTTGACGCTGTCCGCCCCCGGCTTCCTCGGCGTGCTGCACAACCAGGGGAACGGGAACTTTGCCGGTGTGACCAAGTTTCCCGTCCCGGGCAATACCATGTGGTACGTGGCGCTGGCGGACCTCAACGGCGATGGTCTGCCCGATGCCATCATCAGTGATGCGTTCGGTCAAAAGATCTTCCTGTTTGAGAACCAAACCGTCGACCAACAATTGAGCTTCGCGGCCCCCCAACCGATTGGAGTTGATGGTTTTCCTCGGAGCGTGTTTCCCGTCGATCTCGATGGCGACTGCGACCTGGACCTGCTGGTCGCCAGCATCACTGCTCATCAAGTTCAGGTGCTGATCAACGAAACACCTCAGGAAGAGCCCTGCCGAAGCGAAGCACGGTTTTCCGGCGCGAGTAGTATTCGCTTGCTGACCCCCGCGCAGCGGACCCGTCCGGCTCCGCCGGCGCTAAGAAGGCGCAATGTGGATCTGCCCAATGTCGCGAATCTGGTGGACCTTAATCGTGACGGCAAGATCGATGCGGCAGATTTGGCCCGCCTTGTGGGCGCCCGCCCTGCGGGTCCGACCGCCCGCGCAGCGGGTTCGTCCGGCTGCGCCGGCGCCGGCGCTGATTGCCAAGGAATGAAATTCTCTATCGCGTGGCCGACGCCTGCGCAGCGGGTCCGACCGCCGGCGCACGCCGAGGCGGGCGACAATCCAGCCTGCGGGCCCGGAGCGGGCAACTGTTTCATCCCGCATAACAACCCCGGTTGCGATCTTGAAGCGTGTTGCCTTCTGGTGTGCGAGGCCTTCACTCCGTTTTGCTGCGAGCTGCTTTGGGACTCCGCCTGCGCTGCACAGGCACAGGAGCTGTGCGATACCAGCATCACCTGTCCGGGAGAGGGTAACTGTTATGAACCTCACCCTTCGCCAAGCTGTGCGGATAAAGAATGTTGCGCCGAGGTTTGCGAAGAGATGCCCACCTGCTGCCAACTGGAGTGGACCGAAGAGTGCGCCGGGCTGGCGTTCGACCAATGCCCCTGCGGTGCCCCGGGATCGGGCAACTGTTTCGATGCCCACGAAACCCCAGGCTGTGAGGACCAAGAATGCTGCGGCGCCGTTTGCCGAGTCGATGGGTTCTGTTGTGCAGTCGGATGGGATGAGATTTGTGTTGAGGAGGCTTCACAGTTCTGCGGTGTGCCGGCGTGCGGGCTGCAGTGTCCGGCCGGTGCTTTGGTCGAGGACGAAATATGCGGCGAAGAAATCAACGGCGGCTGCAATGCGAACAACCCCCACGATCCCGACAATCCCGCCTTTACGCCTATCAGTTGCGGAGACACGTTCTGCGGTACGGCGTTCGCCGCCGGTACGCGTGACACGGATTGGTACGAAGTGACCGTCACCGAGCCAACCCAGTTGAGCTGGACGGTGAGTTCAGAGTTTCCGGCTTCGATGATCATCGTCGCAGGCCACTGCGATACAAGCTTTGGGGCGCTGACCGAATCGTTCACCACCGATTGCGCAGCAGCGACTGCCTCAACCTGCGTCGCACCCGGCACGTATTACTTGTTTGTCTCCACGGGGATCGAGGTTCGCACAGAACGAGCGGGCGCGCCCTGCCCATCATGCGCAGAGGATCTCAATGGCGACGGCGTGGTCGGACCGTTCGACCTGGCGGTACTATTGGGCGCCTGGGGACCATGCGACGCCGACTGCCCCGAAGACTTCAATGAGGACGCAACGGTCAATCCGGTTGATCTGGCAGTCCTGCTTGGGGCCTGGGGACCATGCGACCGACCTCCTGATGCCCTGTGGGGCAACGACTACGTCGCCACACTGACCTGTGAACCTTGTGGCGAGTGAAGTCCTGCGTACCTTAGAGATTCATAATTCGCCCACGCATTTACACACTTGATTTTGCGGGCAGGAGGCGAGATGATTAATTACTCAAACTGACCGCTTTGTGGTCATTTTGAGTTGGCTTCAGGTGTCGAAACATGGCTTGCTATTGTGCCTCGTCTTTTGTTGCGCTGGTGCTGCTGGCGCCCGCGCAGCGGGTTCAACCGCCGGCGGTCAGTGCCCAGGAAGCGCCCCTGGATGCTGAAAAATCGCCCTCTACGCGAGCAGTGCCCAGGACGGTTCAAATCCAGCAGATGCACCGGCTTCACGTTACCACGTCGGGTGAGATCATTGAGGACAGCGCCGGCGCCCGCGCAGCGGGTTCAACCGGCTCCGCCGGCGGTCCGCACCCGCTGCGCGGGCGAATTCAGGGCGGATGTCCCCAGCAGGTTTCTTCGTACACCGACGCCGATTTCGAGGGCGGAGCATTCATCGTACAGGCCGGCTTTGCCGAAGGCGAAATCGCAGCCGCTTCATACATCCTCAGCCCCGGCGACTTCCCGTTGCGCGTTGACCTGCTGGAGATGATCTTCGCCACATTCAACGCGACGGTAGAGACCACGACGCAGTGGTCCGTCCTGGTCTGGGCGGGCACGCCTGACAGCGGGAACCTTGTTGCCCAATTTTCCTCCGACGGCGACCTCCTGCCCCATATCGTGCTGCCGCCGGGGAGCAGCGGCGTCAATGTCGCGGTTTCGGTCGATCCGGGTGATCCCGGTCAAATCATCATCAATGACGACGGCTCACACACGTTCAGCATCGGCTATCGCATTGATGTGCATAACCTGCAGACTCAGGACCCCTGTTTCTTCTCACCGCCGACCTGCTGCAACGCTTTTCCAGCCACGGATATCAGCGGATTGGCCAGCTCGACCGGCAACTGGCTATTCGGCATCGATTGTGGTCCGTTCGGCTGTCCCGCCAACGGCGGCTGGGCGACGTTTCAGGAACTACCCGGCCTACCTGGCGAGCTCTGCACGCCCAGCGGGGATTGGGTCATGCGCGCTACCTGGACGCCTATCGACTGCGGCGGCGGTGAGCCCGGCGCCTGCTGCCTGCCGGATGGTGGCTGTTTCGATGTTACGCTGGGCGATTGCGACATTCTCCAGGGCTCATTTGAAGGTGAGGGCACCAGTTGCGCGACGACGCAATGCCCGGGACCGACGGAGGCCTGCTGCTTTGAAGGCCCGCCACCCGGCTGTCTGGACTTGGAAGTGAGCAACTGCATTCCTGCCGGTGGATTTCCACAGGGTCCGGGATCAAGTTGCAATCAAATTGAGTGTTTCGCCAGCGGTGCTTGCTGCCTGCCCAACGGGACGTGTGAGAATGACTTTTTCGAGGGGGATTGCAACGCCGTCGACGGTCTGTTTCAGGGCAGCAACACCACCTGCGATACGGCAGATTGCCCCGACCCCGAGGGGGCCTGCTGTTTCGATACGGGTTTCTGTCTGCTGCTCACCGAAGCTCAATGTTCGAGCGTGGGTGCGAGCTGGTCGGGTGCGCTGACCGACTGTGTGGACAGCGACGGCAACGGCACCGCGGATGCCTGCGAGCCGGATTGTCCGGAGGACTTGAACGGTAACGGAGTGGTCAACCCGCAGGACCTGGCAATACTGTTGGGGGCCTGGGGCGACTGCGAGGGCTGCGAAGCTGACCTCAACGGAGACGGCGTGGTAGGCCCGTTCGACCTGGCCCTCCTGCTGGGCGAGTGGGGCCCCTGCCCATAGGCCGCGCAAGATTCCTCAATGAAGCGAAAAACTCACAGGGAGATGTTCCTGTTTGCCGCCAGCTTTAGCTGGTGGTTTTGGGGCCCTGATGCAGGTTTTGCAGCCGGCTTAAGCCGGGCTTGGCAGGGACTGGGGAAGCCGGCTGAAGCCGGCTTAAGGAACAACATTTTCCTGCCGCAACCACCGACTAAAGTCGGTGGCAAACAATACACTTACGGCAAGATGATGAGTGCTTCGTGAGAAATCTTGTGCGGCGTCGGGTAGGTCCGAATAACCCGCTCTGAGGAACTGATTGTGCCGCCCCGAGAGGGCACCATCGCTGGGGCGTTTTGTGCACCTAAAGCACAGGCGCTCAGATTGTTATGACCTTGACTGGTCACTTGGGGCTCTCTAGGATCACTGTAAGAGCCGGCCCGGTCGCGGTGCGCCGGGGCCTGGGCTCTAGTACGTCTCCTCTAGGCAAATCTCGAGCACATTGAAGGGAGTTGGACCAATGGGTCTCAAGAGGCGGGCATGTCTGAATGATCAGACGCGCGGAGCCGCTGGCCGGCCGGCGCGTTATTTTGCTTTGGGGTCGTGTCTTACCGCCTTTCTGCTGCTGACGCCGTTCGTGGCGGGCCAGCATGACCACGACACACTCGGCGTGCTCGAGCCGCGAATCAAGACCTCTGAGCCGATCTTTTTTGAGCACGTTGCCACCGCACGAGTGACCGTGCCCGATGGAGGCGCGTCTGACGGTGTGCGAAGCGCCCAAGGCACTGGCCAGACCTGTCCTTTCGACTCAACCTATACCGACGCCGATTTCGATGGCCCCGGTCCGTTCAGCATTCTGTCCGGCTTTGCGGAGCTCGAAATCGCCGCCGCTTCCTACACGATTGATCCCGGGTTTTTCCCCATCCTAATCGAAAAAGTGGAGATGGTCTTTGCCCATCACTCGAGTAACAACGCCGATACAACAACCCATTGGACCCTTCTGATCGGCCCTGGGACGCCGGCCAACATGAGCAACGTAGTATCCTCGAACGGACTCGATATACCGTACCTCGAAATACCCGCAGGCGAAAATGCTGTCAATCTTGTGGTCGATCTGGAAACGCCCTTCGAGATCACCGAACAGCAGGCCAGCGACCACAACTTCATTTTCAGCGTTGGCTTTCGAATCGACGTACACAACGACCCTTCGGACAATCCCTGCCTGGCCGATCCGCCGGCCGACAGCAACGCCTTCCCCACCGTCGACACCAGCGGGGTCTCGGACGCCGCGAACAACTGGATGCGCGTGCTCAACTGTGGCCCGTTCGATTGCCCGGCCGGCTGGCGGCGCTTCGAGGACCTGGCCTTCTGCGAGCCCGACGGCGACTGGGTCCTGCGCGCCACCTGGTCACCGGTCACCTGCCCCGACCAAGGTGCCTGCTGCCTGCCCAACGGGAACGGGACTTGCGATGATGACAAGGGCAAGGGCGTTGTCGACTTCGTTTGTGAGGCCCAGGGCGGCACCTTCCAGGGAGACGGGACCGCCTGCGCCGATGTCGACTGTACCCCGACGGGCGCGTGCTGCGAAATCGACGGCACCTGTTCGGAGGGAACGCAGGAGGACTG
>JAZGCX010000176.1:0-2577 GCA_036477175.1 Phycisphaeraceae bacterium | reverse complement strand
GCCGCCGGCCGCGCCGGTGATCTGGGCAAGCTGTTCGACAAACTGCCGCCGCACGCCATCGAGGCCGAGTACGCCCTGCTGGGGTCGATGATCCTCGACTGGCAGATGATCGGCGAGGTGGTGCAGGTCCTGCACGGGGCGGACGATTTCTATCAGCACAAACACGCCGCTATCTACGAGGCGCTGGTCAGCCTGTACGACCGGGGCCAGTCGATCGACATGGTGCAGTTGACGCAGCGGCTGCGCGACCTGGGCGTGCTCGATCAGATCGGGGGCGTGGAGTATCTGATCCAACTGGCTGAATCAGTGCCTTCGGCGACGAGCGCGGAGTACTACGCCAAGATCGTGCGTGACAAAGCGGTGCTGCGGCGGCTGATCGACGCGGCGGGCGGGATACTCTACGAGGCGTACCACAGCCCCGACCCCGTGGCGGATCAGTTGGACACCGCGGAGCAGGCGATCTTCCGCCTCGCGGAAGCCGGGGCCGGCCATGACGCCACCGAGCTGCGCCAACTGCTCCAGGAGTTGTACCACCGGCTTGAAACCGAGGAAGGCCAGCACGTCACCGGGCTCGAAACCGGCTTCTTTGAGCTGAACAACATCACCAGCGGCCTGCAGAATAGCGAGATGATCGTCGTCGCCGGCCGACCGTCGATGGGCAAAACCGCTCTGGCGATCAACATGGCCGAGCACATTGCGGTGAATCTGAAACAACCGGTGGTGTTCTTCAGCCTCGAAATGAGCAAGCAGCAACTGGCCCAGCGGCTGCTGTGCTCGCGCAGCGGCATCGATTCGCAGAAGGTGCGGCGCAACATGCTCAGTGACGACGATTTCAAGCAACTGTTCGCGGCGAGTAGCGAACTTTCCGACGCCCCGCTCTACATCGACGACACACCCGGGCTGACGCTGTTGGCCCTGCGCGCCAAGGCGCGTCGCCTCGCCGCCCGACACGACATGAAGGCCGTGTTCGTTGACTACATGCAACTGATGAGCAGCCCCGGCTCCGAATCACGGCAGCAGGAGGTCTCTGAACTGTCACGCGGGATCAAAGCCCTGGCGCGCGAGCTGAACGTCCCGGTTGTGTGCCTGAGCCAACTCAATCGTGGCCCGGAAAGCCGCGAGGGACACCGCCCACGGATGAGCGACCTGCGCGAATCAGGGTCGATCGAGCAGGATGCGGACGTCGTCATGATGCTGCACCGGGAAGAGTACTATCACACCGGCCCCGACTGGGCCGCGGAAAACCCCGACAAGGTCGGCGTTGCGGAACTGATCATCGCCAAACAGCGTAACGGTCCGACCGGCACGATCGGCCTGCAGTTCAACAACCAGACCACCCGCTTCAACAACCTCGCGGCCGGCGCAACTGCCCCCGCACCGTTTTGACTTCTTCTGCGCCCTGCCAACGCCACACAGTCGCCGTGCGTGGTACTATCCGCTGTTTTGCGATTCCCGAGGCGTTGCAAAACGAATGGTTCGGCTTGGAGCAATAGGCGGCGCGTCATGACACAGACACGGGCGACGCAGATGCAGGTGGCGATCGCCGCGGTGCGTTCGGCGGCGACGGTCTGTCGGGCGGTGCAGCGGCGGCTGGTCACGGCCGAGACGCTTCAGAAGCGGGACAAGAGCCCGGTCACCGTGGCTGACTTTGCGTCACAGGCAGTGGTGTGCGCGGCTCTGGCCGAGTCGCTGCCCGACGACGCGGTCGTCGGCGAGGAAGATGCGCACGTGCTGCGGCAGGACGAACAGGCGGCGATCCGCAAAGCGGTCGTCGAACACGTCGCCGGTGCCGTGGGTTGCCAGGTCACCGATGAACAGGTGCTTGACTGGATCGATCGCGGCGGGGCGGCGGCGAGCGGCCGCTACTGGACCCTCGACCCGATCGACGGCACCAAAGGCTTTCTGCGCGGCGGACAATACGCGGTGGCCCTGGCGCTGATTGAAAACGGGAAGGTGTCATTGGGGTTGCTGGGCTGTCCGAATCTGCCGGGCGACGGCGGCGAGGATCAACCGGGCGTGCTGTTGACCGCCGAGCGTGGCCAAGGTGCGCGGATCGTGCCGCTGTGGGATCGTTCGCAAACGACCGGCAGGCCGATCCACGTGAGCCAGGTCGATTCGCCGGCTGCGGCGCGGTTCTGTGAGTCGGTCGAGTCGGCCCACTCGGACCAGAGCCACGCGGCCCAAGTCGCCCAGTTGCTGGGCATCACCGCCGAGCCGGTGCGGATGGACAGCCAGTGCAAGTACGCGACCGTGGCACGGGGCCGGGCCCAAATCTATCTGCGGTTGCCGACACGCGAGGACTACCGTGAGAACATCTGGGACCACGCGGCGGGCATGCTCGTGGTCGAACAGGCCGGTGGCCAGGTCACCGACGTGACCGGCAAGCCGCTGGATTTCACTCACGGCCGGCGGCTCGAAGAAAACGCCGGCATCATTGCAACTAACGGGTCGATCCACGACACGGTCGTTGACGCGGTGCGCCGGGTGCTGGGTTAGCGATAGGCGCCGGCGATCACGGATCAGAACAGGCGGCTAATGGTGGCCTGTTCTTTGTCGCCCCAGTCGGTGCGCAGAAAG
>JAZGCX010000175.1:0-3323 GCA_036477175.1 Phycisphaeraceae bacterium | reverse complement strand
ACCTGATTAACGTCACGGGCGCACCGGGGACGGCCACGCTGGCCGCTGGCAGTACGGTCCAGGTCAGCAACCTTTTCGCCGGCGGGATTTTCGGCAATCTCGACGCGATGACGGTCATCACGACCGTCGGCGGCGTCACGGACAACGGGGCGACCGTCAATCAGACTTTTGGCGGGGTGAACACCGCTTTTGTTTACAACCTCACCTCGTCCGTCGTCGGCAACAACTACCTCCTGACCGTGCTGCTGAAGCCCATCACTCCCCGGGCCGCCGGTTCGAACAACCTGGCGATCGCCGCGGCCCTGGACGCGGACGCGGGTCTGGCGCCGGCGGGCAGCGACTTTGAGTTGATCTACATCAATCTGTTGCAAAACACGACCAACCCGCCACTCAATGCCGGCCTGCAGCAGTTGAGCCCGACGCCCTACCACGCGGTGAGCGAGGCCACGCTACGCAGCGGCCAGCGCTATGCGAGCGACCTGGTGAGCCACCTGCAACACCGGCGTGCCGGCACGTCGGAGCTGGCGATGTTGGCGAATGGCAGCCACGGCGCAGTGCCGGTCCAGTTCGCCAGTGCCGTGGTCGAACCGTACCTGCTGGCCGCCGCGCTCGGCCAGGCGCAGCGGAGCAACAGCCCGGCGATGTTGACGAGTTATCAGGCGGCGGCGGCAGGCGCCGATTCGCCCTGGAAGATGTTCGGCAAATTTGTTGGCAGTACCAATAACCAGGACCCCAAGACCGATCGCATCGGGTTTCGCGCCAATTCGCTTGGAGCGCAGTTCGGCGTCGACAAGGAGTTCCAGGGTATCTTCGGCAACAGCAACGCAGTGATGATCGCCGGTCTCGCAGTCGAGTTCCTACACACCGACCTGGACCTGGATCAGGGCCGCGGTGAAGGCGACATCGACAGTTTCCGTATCGGCCCCTATGCCAGTTACTCTGCGGGGCGCTGGTTTGCTGACGCCGCGCTGACCTTCGGCTACCACCTGAACGACCTTGGCCGGAACGTCGTCATCCTCCCCGGGATCATACGCACCGCCAATGGCGACTACGACGCGTTCGACATCTCCCTGTTCATGGGCGGCGGCTATGACATTCCCGTCGGCGACTTTACGATCACGCCCGACGCCTCGATTCAGTACACCGCCTATTTCAGTGAGTCGTTTACCGAGACCGGCGCGGGGGCGGCCAATCTGAACGTGGATAGTCGCGACATCAGCTCGCTCCGCGCGATGGTGGGCGTGCGGGTGGCGACGACCATCGAAACCCAGGGCGTCAAGATCGTTCCAAATGGCTTCGTCGGCTTGGCTCACGAGTTCTTCCTGGATGACGAGGACGAGATCGACGCGGTGTTCAGCGCCGGAGCGACGAAATTCACGATTGACCCGAGCAGCGCAACCGAAGACAGCATCTATTACGGTACCGGCGTGACGGTCGAAATCAGCGAAACTACATCGGCCCACGTCGGGTATGTGGGTGAAACTTCCTCCGATGGCCAATTCCACGGCATATCGGGCGGCGTGACAGTCGGCTTCTGAGAACGCCGACAGCGGACATTGAGTGGGGCTCTTCCGCGCGTTTCAGCATCAATGCGCGGAAGACGCTGAAACGTCTGAAGGGGGCGCTTGACCGGGCTGGCTTCATGGTTGTGGTTCGGTGACCTGCTTACGGTATGGTCGGTGTCTGGTTTCGCTGCTGTGATTTCATCTGCTGCGCATCAGTTAGATTCTGCACTGCGGCGGCATAGTCAGGCTTGATCTCCAGGGCCCGGCGGTAGTGGCTGATTGCCTCATCTAACTTCCCTTGCGCTCGAAGCGCATCACCCAGGCTGTTGTGCGCTTCGGCCAAGTCGGGCTTGATCCGCAGCGCCTGCCGATAGTGGCGGATCGCCTCGTCGAATTTACCCTGCGCTGACAGCGCCTCGCCTAGGTTGCTGTGCGCTACGGCAAAGTCGGGCTTGATCCGCAGGGCTTCACGGTAGTGGTGGATCGCCTCGTCGAGCTTGCCCTGTAATTGAAGCACGATCCCCAGGTTGCTGTATGTGCCGGCCAAGCCGGGCTTGATCCGCAGGGCTTGGCGGTAGTGGTGGATCGCCTCGTCGAGCTTATCCTGTAATTGAAGCACGTTCCCCAGATTGTTGTGTGCTAGGGCATAGTCGGGTTTGACCTTCAGCGCTTGACGATAGTGGCTGATCGCCTCGTCAAGCTTGCCCTGCAGCCAAAGCACCGTGCCCAGGTTGTTGTGCGCTTCGACATAATCGGGCTTGATCAGTATTGCATGACGATAGTGGCTGATCGCCTCATGAAACTCGCCCTGTAATTGAAGTGCGTTGCCAAGCTCGTTATAGCCGCGAGGGTTGCGGGGTGCGCCCTGCACCACCGTTTGCCAGATGGAGATGGGGCTTCGGTAGTCGTGATTGCGGCCGACCGTCGCACCGATCAGCACAGCGGCAACGACGATTATCAAACCAGCGCCCGTCCAGCCGGCCTTCGTTGGCCCACGTGCCCCGAGTTGCCTGCCTGCGCGTTTCAGCAGAACGTATCCCGCGATCACAATCAGGACGATCAATCCCGCCAACGACAGGTACATCCGACGTTCGGCGCCAACCTCGGTTGCGATGGGAATGAAGCTCGAGGTCGGCGAAAGGATGACAAATATCCACGCCCCCAGGAAGCCGATCATGGGCCGATAGACAAACGCTGCTATGGTTGCCAGCACCAGCGCCGCCAGAAACGCCGCGTAGGGTGCCACCTCGTGGATCGGCAGGACTTGGGGAAACCCATAGTCAAGCACCAGCGGATGGGGCCAGACGGCCAGCCGCAGGTAATGCACAATCACCACACATTGGATCATGGCATACTCCGATGCGCTGACGCCGTGAGAAAACCCGACGGTGCTCGAGCGGGGGGCTGACCACATCAACACGGCGAGGACCAACCACGTTGCGGCCAGCCCTGCATATAAGCCCCGGCGCTGGCGCAGCACCTGTCGGATGGAACCTGATCTGAACGCCAGGTCGTACAGCAGCACCATCAGCGGGGCCGTCACCATCACCTCCTTGCTGGCCATGCCCAGCGCGCACGAAAACACCGATGCGGCGTGCCAGCGGTACCGATGATCGGAACCGATCGCGCGGATTGCGCAATACAACGTGAGCAGATAGAACAGCCCCATGATCGATTCGGTGCGCTGCGAAATATAGTTGACGCACTCGGTCAGCATCGGGTGCACCATCCAGAGCAGCGCGCAGGTCAACGCGATGCCGCTGGAAGCCCGACCGAATCGCGGCCGAAGCGTTTCGCAAAGCAGCGTCCGCCGAACAA
>JAZGCX010000174.1:0-15550 GCA_036477175.1 Phycisphaeraceae bacterium | reverse complement strand
CACGTTTGGCTTGCTTCCCGGCCATCGGCTGGAAGGATAGACGAAGATTGAGTCGTGAGCCATCAGCCGTCAGTCACTAAATGCCTTACCGCGAGCCTGACAGGGGCGCGCGATACGGCCTGATGTTTAGCCCCGGCTAAACGATTAGCAGACCATGCTACCTCTGTCACAATCGCGAAAACCCATTTAGTCGTTGGCTGTCAGCCTTCGGGTTGCAATTCAAATAAAGCTAATGGCCAGCGGCTATCGGCTATTTGCCGACACAGAATGTGGCGAAGACGCGGCCGATCACGTCGTCGGGGGTCATCGCGCCGCCGAGGGCGGCCAACTCATTCAGGGCGTGACGCATGCAGCCGGCAACGAGTTCGACCCGTTCGATCGCGTGGGCGTTTCGCTGTGGTTCGAGCAGGCGTCTGGCGGCAGCCAGTTGATCAGCGGCGGCGCGGAGCGATGCTTCGTGTCGCGGCTGCAGCGCAAGCATCTGACCGGTGACGCTGACGCCGCGGGCGGCGAGGCGGTCGGCGATGGCGGCGCGGAGTTTGCCAAGGCCCTGGCCGGTCATCGCGCTGACGTACAGGCGGCCGTGTTCGGCAGGTCGTGTCGATTTGAGCAGGTCGGTTTTGGTGTGGATGTGCAGTGTAGGTGTGTTAGCCGGTAGGGCGACGGGGCAAGCTGCGGCGCGACCGTCGTCGATCAGCAGGATCAGGTCTGCCCGGTCCAGGGCGTCGCGGGCGGCGGCTTGGACCTGTCGGTCGAGCGCGGCCGTGGGGCGGTCAAGCCCGGCGATGTCGGTCAGCATCACTTCGATCAGTCGGCCGGCGGGTGCTGTGAGCGTCAGCGGTTCTTCCAGGAGGTCGCGGGTGGTGCCGCCGGACGCGGCGGTAACGGCCCGTTCGCGCCCAAGCAGTGCATTAAACAGGGTGCTCTTGCCGACGCTGGGTCCGCCGGCAAGCACGGCGCGCGGCAGGGCCTCCAGCGCACCCCACGATCGACTGTGACGCAACAGATCATTGAGGCGCTGCTCGATCGACGCCAGGTTGTCGTCGAGGTTGCCCGGGCGGATCGGCACGACGTCTTCCTGATCGACAAAGTCGATCCCCGCCTCGACCAGAGCCAATTGCGTGGCCAGCCGATCAACAAGCTGTTCGGCAAAGCGGCCCAATTCACCGCGGCGGAGTTGTGTGGCGGCCTTGAGCTGGCTGTCACTGGTCGCGGCGATCGTGGCGGCGACGCCTTCGGCCTGGGTCAGGTCGAGCTTGCCGGCCACAAATGCGCGGAAGGTGAACTCACCGGGTTCGGCCAACCGGGCGCCCCGTGCAATGGCGTGGTGGATCATGCGTTCGAGTAGGGCGGGGTTGCCGGGGCATTGCAGCTCGACAAGATCGTCGCCGGTGTAGCTGTTCGGTGAAGCGAACAGGGCCAGCAATACGGGCAGGGTGGCATCGGGGTCGCGGAGACGAAAGTGGACAGGCGTGAGCCGGCGTGGCTGAGGCAACTGCCGATCCGTGTCGGTGACGATCAGTTGCTGAGCGATCCGGGTTGTTGCCGGGCCGCTGATTCGTATCAGGCCGCGCGCCGAGGCGCCCGGCGGTGAGCTGACCGCGACGATCGTGTCGGTGACGGCGGGTGTCACGGGGTTACTTGTGGCGTTTGTCTTTGCGCTTGGCGAAGCCGGCGGCCTTGCCGTGGAGCTTCCGCTGTTTGGCGTTGAGTTCTCGCTGCTTGGCTTGCATGGCGTTTTGCATACGATTGATCAGTCCCCCCGGTTTGCGCGGCTTTTTTTCAAAGAGCGTGCCGGCTTCTTCCTGCTCACGGATGTGCTTGCGGACGATGATGCTGTCGATGATGCCCGCGCCGGTCGAGGCAAGGATGTACAGCGTCAAGCCACTCGGCGCCGAGTAGAGAAAGATCGGGAACAGCAGCATCATGTACTTCATGATCTTCTGCTGCTGGGCGGCCTGTTCGTTGGCCGGCGGCGGGGTGGTCAGCTTCTGGTTGAAGTAGAAGACCACGGCCATGAGGATCGGCAGGATGTTGATGGCTGAGAAGGTTAGGTTGATGAACGGCAGAGGGATATTGAAGCCGCCGCCGAAGCTGATGAAGTTGTCGGGTCGCGACAGGTCGCCCAAAAAGCCCCAATGCCCGCCGCTGATGGCCTGGAAGATGCCGTAAAACGCCGGCTCGTGGCGGAGCTCGATCGCGTAGAACAGCATCGCATACAGGGCGATCCAGATCGGCGTCTGGAGAAACATGGGCAGGCACCCGAGCATGTTGGCGGGGTTGACGCCCTTTTCCCGGTACAGCTTCATCGTCTCCTGCTGCAGCTTTTGCTGATTGTCCTTGTACTTCTTCTTGAGTTTCTCCATTTCGGGCTGCAGGGCCTGCATCATCTTGCCCATCTTCATCATGTTGACCTGAGCCTTCTTGGTGATCGGGTGCAGCAGGCCGCGGACGCACATGACCAGAATGATGATGGCGATCCCCCAGTCGTGGAGGCCGATGCCGATGCCGCCGATCGTGATGATCTGCCCCTCGATGAGCTTGAGGAACCACAGCATCCCGTGTGCCAGCCACTGGAAGGTGCACATAGCGCATGGCCCACCGAGGCTGTAAACGACCAGTTTCTTGAACGTGAGCCATTTATAAGGCGGCTCCCCGAACAGCTCGCTCTTGCGTGGGCCGGCAAACAGGGCCAGGTTCAGATCGTTGCTTTCGCCGGGCGCCAGTGTGATCGGCTTGCTCTTGAGTTCATAGATGAGTTTGCGGGTGTCGGGTTGGCCGTTGCCGCCTTTGTCACCGATCTGGCGGAGCCAGACCTTGTCGAACGCCCGGTCCAGCGGGGCAATTATTTTCTTTTCGGGCGGGTTGTCGCCGACTTCAACCGCCTGGTGAACCGCGGCGGCAAAGTAGCGGTTCAGCGACGCCAACCAGACCAGCTCGGCCTGCTCCTTGATGTCCGGGTTGGGCCAGACAGACCACAGTGCCGGTTGCGTGTTCTCAATGTCCTTGAGCACCTGAGTGCGGGGCACGAAGGTGTCATCTGTGTAAACAAATTCTTTGGACGGGTTGTATTCCAGCCGGTAATAGCCGGTCACGACGGTGCGTCGATCGCCGAGGTAGGACCCTTCATCCACGGGCATGTCGCCCTGGGCGTTCTGCTCCCACACGATCCGCAGCGGTTGGCCGCTGAGGTTCTCGAACTGCTGTTTGCAGATCACTTCGTAACCGGTGATCCCGGTGGGGACCGAGTAGGTGCGGGTGATGCGAAGGACGGGGTGATCGTCGCGATCGGCAACGGTGAAAGCGTACACCGCCCTGTTAACGATTCGTGTCGGCGAGGCGTCGGGGTCCTTTGCCAACGTGGTGCGGTATGTATCGGGCTCGATCAGTTCCCACTTGCCGACCAAGTCAACACGGGTGCCGTTGATGATGACGGCCCGGGCGGCGAAGGGCAAAATCAGCCGGCCCGAAGCTTCGTCTTTCATGTAGCCGTAAATGCGGAGGCGGTTGTCCTCGTCGATGGTCTGTTGGTAATCGGTGAGGTGGATGTTGAGGATCGAGGCGCCCAACGCGGACAGGTCGACCTCGAGCTTGTAGCCTGAGTACGGGTCGTTGGACCCGATGGTTGCGATCTTGGCGATCGGCGCCGGCACGCCGTGCAGGCCGTCGATTGGTTTGAATTGATCGGCCGTCAGCCGCGTGGTTTGTTCGCTTCGGTCAGTGGCCGGTTTGCGTTCGCCGCCGGCGTCGGGTGTGGTTCTCTGGGCCGGCTGCGGCGCCGCTGGGGCGGGCGACGCCGCGTCATCCCACGTGGGCGGGGCCGATTTCTTAACCAGTGCGATGGCGAAGACCACGCCGACGACGATCGCCACAAGCGTGATCAGGAATCGTTTCATGGATGCCCTCGGGTTGGGGCCGGTGGCTGCGCGGGTCCCAGACAGACGGGGCAGTATATGATCGTGTCGCAGCAGAGGCGAACCGGGGCAGATGTATTGAGGATTCGGTTGAAGTGTCGAGTGGATCGGTCGGTGCGATGGTCAGTTGCTCAGACCGCTGAGTCGAAGGATATCGTGATAGGTCAAGATCAGGAACAGGCATCCGATCAGGGCCAGGCCGACGAGGGTGGCGGCGGTCTGGATCCGCGGGCCGACCGGTGAGCCTTTGAGCTTTTCGATGGTCAGGAAAACCATGTGCCCGCCGTCGGTGATCGGGATAGGCAAGAAGTTGAACACCGCCAGATACACGTTGATCAATCCGAGGAAATAGATCAGGTAGGTCAGGCCGCGTTCACGATAGATCTGCGTGCCGATGTCGGCGATCCCGATCGGGCCGCGCAGCTCCTTTAACGGGACCCTGCCCTGGACGAGCCGCAGCAGTGAGACGTAGGTTTGGACCATCGTCTCTCGGGTCTTGAGCAGCCCCAGCTTCACCGCGTCGATCGGGTTGTCACTGACCAGCGGCACCTCCAGCGGCAGCAGCGCCACTAAGGGCTGAGCCCAGCCGGCCTCGGCCAGTTGACCGGCGTCCTGAGCCGAGAGGGTCACCTGCCGCGTTTCAGTGGGATCGCCCACGAGGTTGAGCTGGTAGGTGATCTTGAGGGTTGTTGATTCGGAGGCGTCAGCGAGTTGGTCCTGAACGACGCGCTGGATGTCAGCGAAGCTGGCGACATGCTGGTTGTTAATGCTGAGGATGCGGGAGCCGGGCGTCAGGTCCAGCACCGCGGCGGGGCTGTCCTGGAGCGTGTCGGCCACGACCGCTTCGTCGCCGAACCAGATGCCCAGTTGCCCCTCACGGTCCGTTTTGACCGGGGCCAATTGCTGAATCTGTTCATCACGTCGGATGGCCAGGCTGATCGGCCTGCGGCGCGACTCTCCAACGGCGGCTCTGACCTCTGGCACGGTTGGCCAGTCAATTGTGTTGATGCGGACGATCATGTCGCCCGGCTGGATGCCTGCTCTTTCGGCGGGCGAACGGGGGTTCACTGCCTTGATCGAGGCCGCGCGGACCAACCCCAGCAGGTGGTGGGCCTCGTCCTTTTCAGACCAGGTCAGCAGCGGCACGGCGCGCAGCGGCACGGTTGCCGTGGCGCTGCCGTCGTTGTTGGCAAACGTGACTTCGACCGGCAAATCCCGCGCGTCAGTCACCAGGTCACGGTACTGGTCGAACCGATGGACCTCTTGCCCGTTCACCGCCACGATGTGCATGCCCGGCGCGACGCCGGCACCGGTAAGAACCGGTCCCAGCGCTTTGGGATCGTCGCCCAGGGTCAAAGAAATCGGCGGCCGAATCCCCAGGGCCGGCAACTGACCTTCTAACTTCTTTGGCGTGATCCGGTAGACCAGCGGGGCCGGTTCGTCGGAGCGGTCGATGGTCAGATCGATTGACTGATCTTCGCGGCCGAGCGCGGCGGCCACGCGAAGGTCGGTGAAGTCGAGTGTCGGTTTGCCATTGATGTGAGTCATGTGATCGCCCGGCCGCAGGCCCCGGTACGCCGGATCGTTTTCGTGGCCCTGTGCGTAGGTCGTGGCGGCCGGGAAATTAGAGATGGTCTGGCCCACGATCGCCGGGGGGAACGCGACGCCGGCCGAGAACGCCAAAACGAAAAAGATCATCGCGAAGATCAGGTTCATCACGACCCCGGCACTGATCACGCACATGCGGGCCCAGATCGGCTTGGCGGTGTAGGCGCGGGGGTCGTCGCTGACGGCCGTCGGGTCGATGTCGTCCTGGCCGAGCATCTTGATGTAGCCGCCGAACGGCACGTAGTTGAGCCGGTACTCGGTTTCACCGAAGGCGTCGGGCCTTCCGCTGTTGGCAAGGCGTTTTTGGTATTCGGGTTCGGTCGTGCCGGCGCGGAAGCCGATGCCCTTGCGCCACGCCACGATCGATGGGCCGAAGCCGACGGCGAACTGACTCACCCTGATCCCGACCCACTTGGCGACCACGAAGTGGCCCAGCTCGTGCACGAAGATAATCAAGCCGAAGCCCGCGATCAGGGCCAGCAGGCCAAGCAACGAGTCCATAGACGGAAGAAAGTCGGTCATCTTGATTCGAGTCAATGGGGGCAGTAGGGGGGTTGGCAAATGACGAATGACGAATTCCGAATGACGAATGAATGACCAATACGCCAATGACCAGTCATCGCACGTCGCCGCTGTCGAAACCGTGATTCGTCTTTCGTCATGTGTGATTCGTCATTGTTCAACGGTAATTTCGTGATTGATCCGAGTGGTGACGAACTGGCGTGCCTCGTGGTCGGCCGCCATGACCGTTTCGAGGCTCTCGACCGGGCGCGGCTCAATGGCTGAAAGCGCTTCGGCCACCAGCTCGACAATCCGACCGAACCGGATCTTTCGATCGAGGAAGGCGGCGACGGCAGCCTCGTTGGCGGCGTTGAAGACCGCTCCGGCGGTGCCGCCGGCGTCGATCACCTCATACGCCAGCTTCAGCGACCTGAACCGATCGTGGTCCGGCGGCTCGAAGTCCAACCTCCTTAACTTCGACCAATCCAAGGCCCGGCTACAGCCCGCCGATCGGTTCGGGTACGTCAGGGCATACTGGATCGGCATCCGCATGTCCGGCGGGCCCATCTGGGCCAGGATCGAATGATCGGCGAATTCGACGAAGCTGTGCACTATCGACTGTGGGTGAATGATGACCTCGATCTTTTCAGCCGGCAGCCCGAACAGCCAATGCGCTTCGACAATCTCCAGCGCCTTATTCATCATCGTGGCCGAGTCGATGGTGATCTTCGGGCCCATCTGCCACGTCGGGTGTTGCAGCGCCTGCTCGACGGTGGCGTTTTGCATCGTGGCCCGGTCGGCCGTGCGAAACGGCCCGCCCGATGCCGTGAGCATGATCCGTTTGATCGCCCACCCATTGTGCGGATCGCGGTTCTGCGATTCGAGGCACTGGAAGATCGCCGAGTGCTCGGAGTCCACGGGGATCAGCCTGGCGTTGTGCCGGCGGACCATCGGCGTGATCAGGGCGCCGGCGGCAACGAGGGTTTCCTTGTTGGCCAGCCCGATGGTGTGACCCCGTTGCGCGGCGGCGAGCGTGGCGGGTAGCCCGGCGCTGCCAACGACGGCGGCGACGGTGTCGGTCGCCGTTTCGCCTGCGGCGGATTCAACCAGCTCCAGCGCCGCGTCGGGTCCGCCATACACCGTTGTCACCGGTCCAAGAGCGGCGCGAACCTCGTCCGCTTGTGACGCGTCGGCGACGGCGACGGCAGGCACGTTGAACTGCCTTGCCTGTTCGATGAGTTTGCCGGCGTTGCGACCGGCGGCCAGGCCCACCACGTCGATCGCCGCTGCGCCGGTGGCCCGCAGGTGCGCCACGACCTGGAGCGTATTGACGCCGATGCTGCCGGTCGAACCCAGCACAATCAGGCGACGGGATGGTGGAGGCTTGCCGTCCATGTGCGGGCTCACGACTGAGCCGACTCGCTGACGCCTTGCGTCGCCGGTTCGGTCACCGCTGCTTGATTGGCTTGTTTTGCCGCGGCCCGCTTGGCCCGGCGGCCGCCGCGCCGCCGCCGCCGCCGCTTGCCCGTGCTCGCCTTGGCCTGCTCCGTTGCGTCAGCGGCTTGCGGTCCCGAGGCCGTGGCCTGCGCCGCCGAATCGGTGGCCTGGACCGTGGCACCGTCGGTCGCGGCGGTGTCGTCGGCCTTTTGAGACCTGGTCCGCCCGCCGCGCCGCCGTCGCCGCGTGCGCTTCGGTTTCTCTGCGGCGCTTTCGGGTGCTTCGGCCGCCGTCGTGGCGGTGGCAGTACCCGCGTCCTGTTTCTCGTCCCGCGGCGTCTTCTTGCGGGTGCGAGGTTTTGTGTCGCGGGCCGAGGCGTCTGTGTCCCGTTGGTGCTCCAGTTCCTCCAGCGCTTCGACGGTTTCGAAAACCGGTTCATCGAACGGGCCCAGGCTCTCGGTGTCCACCGTCCCGCCCCGCTGGTCAAACGCGACCAGGTCGACGTAATCGGTGGTGGTGGTCTCGGCCACGCGGACCATGACCGGCTTGTCGTATTGACGTTCGATGGCGACAAGTTGTCCGCGTTTGCGGTTGAGCAGTTGGAAGGCGACGGTCGGGCTGACGGTCAGTTCAACGCGTGTGACCTGTGAGCGGTGCATCATCAGTGCCAAGCGTCGCATCACGTCGAGCACGACGGATTCGCAACTGCGGACCTGGCCGGCGCCCAGGCAGTTGGGACAGTCGGTGTAGATCGACTTCTGCAGCGACGGCCGCATCCGCTGTCGGGTCATCTCGAGGATGCCAAACTGGCTGATCTGACTGATGCGGGTGCGGGCGCGGTCCTTCTTGAGGTTTTGGCGGAACCGCTGTTCGACCTCACGGCGGTGCTTGTGCTGCCGCATGTCGATCAGGTCGTTGACGATCACCCCGCCAAGGTCGCGCAGCCGCAGTTGCCGGCAGATTTCGTCGGTGGCTTCGAGGTTGGTCTTGAAGGCGTTGGTCTCGGCGTCACGGGCAGTGCGGCTCTTGCCGGAGTTGACGTCGATCGCGACCAGCGCCTCGGTCGTGTCGATCACCAGCGACCCGCCTGAAGGCAGCGGCACACACCGGGCGTTGATGTTTTCGATCTGGCGTTCGATGTCGAACCGGTGGAACAGCGGCACCGGATCGGAATAGACGGCCACCTTCGAGGTCGAGCGGGGGTTGGCGATCGCCAGGAAGTCACGGGCGCGCTTGGCGGCGGTCGGATCGTCCACCACGATCCGCTGAATCTCGTTGGAGAACACGTCGCGGATGGTGCGGATGATCAGGTCCGACTCGGTGTACAGTTCGCCGACAGTGGTGTTGTTCATGCGGTGTTCGATGACTTTCCACAACCGCTGGAGGTAGGCCAGGTCGCGTTTCAGATCGTTCTTGGGGCGGTCCAACCCGGCGGTGCGGATGATGAAGCCGAAACGCTTGGGCGGGTTCAGCTCGTCGAGCATCTTCCGCATCTGCTTGCGGGTGTCTTCGTCCTCGATCTTGCGGGAGACGCCCAGCCGTTCCATGTGTGGCATCATGACGATGAATCGGCCGGGGATGGACAGGTAGCCGGTCAGCGTCGGGCCCTTGGTGCCGATGCCTTCCTTGAGGACCTGAACGAGCAGGTCCTGCCCACGGCGGAGGCACTTCTGAATCGGCGGGCGTTCGTGTCGGGGCCTCTTGCTGCCCACCCGCTCGACGCCCTCGCGGGCGTCGCCGGCGAAGTGCATCGGGTGAAGGTCGGAGATGTGCAGGAAGCCGTTGCGCTCCAGGCCGAAGTCGATGAACGCCGCCTGAATGGACGGTTCGACGTTAACGACCTTGCCCTTGTAGATGTTGCCCACGTGCGACTCGGTGCTGGCCCGTTCCTGGTACAGCTCCTCGAGTCGGCCGTCCTCGACGATCGCGATCCGACACTCCTCGCCGGGGACGTAATTGACAAGCATTTCGGTTTTCGGCATTGGGTTTCCGGTGAAAGGTGAAAGGTGAAAGGTGAATGGTGAAAGGTGATCCGTGGCCCGCAGCCTAACGATTCACCCTTCACTTTTCACCCTTCACTTTTCACTGTTCACCCCTTCTGGGCCGGTCGCTCAAGCCTCGGGTCGGGCGAGCGAGGCCGGCCGGGTGTTTCGGACCCCGGGTTCACAGTGCGATGGACCGTCCATCGAAGACCTCGGGGATTACTTTCGCCATTTCATCACGCAGGTAGTTGATGACCTCGCGGTCGGAGTCGAAGGCATTGGCCTTACGTGCCACCCGCCGGCATTGTTCGATGCTGACCGAGCGGATGATCTTCTTGATCTCGGGGATGGCCGGCGGGGTGATGGAGAAGCTTCGCAGCCCCAGCCCCAACAGCAGCATGGTGAAGTCAGGCTGGCTGGCCATTTCACCGCACAGGCTCACGTCGATCTTGTGCCGCTGGCCGGCGCGGATCACCTCCTTGACCAGTTGCACCACCGCCGGGTGGGCCGCCGAGTAGAGGCTGGCGATCCGCTCGTTCCCGCGGTCCACCGCCACGGTGTACTGGATCAGGTCGTTGGTGCCGATGCTGAAAAAGTCAACCTCCTTGGCCAGTACCGTGGCCTGCAGCGCAGCCGAGGGCACCTCGACCATGATACCGATCGGGATGTCCTGGCGGTACGCGATGCCCTGCTCGGCCAAGTCTTCCATCACGTCGCCGAGGATCATCTTGGCCTGCCGCAGCTCCATTACGTTGCTGATCAGCGGGAACATGATGCGGACCGGCCCGTCGATGCTGGCGGTCAGGATCGCCCGCAGTTGCGTCTTGAAAAGATCGAGGTTCTGCAGGCACAGCCGGATCGACCGGCAGCCCAGGAACGGGTTGCTCTCAAGGTGGTCAACTGACTTGTCGGGCAGGAGCTTGTCGGCACCGAGGTCGAGCGTGCGGATAGTCAGCAACCGGCCGTCCAGCGCCGCCAGCGCTTCCTTGTAGGCGGCCTGTTGTTGCTTCTCCGTCGGTTCGGTTCCGGTGGCCAGAAAAAGGAACTCGGTTCGGTACAGGCCGATACCGACCGCCCCTTTCTCGATCGCCGCGTGGATCTCGCTTGGGAATTCGATGTTGGCCTGGATCGTGATCGGTGTGCCGTCCTTGGTCACCGCCGGCAGGTGCGCCAACTCGCCGAGGGCGCCCTCGAGCGCCGCCATCTTCTTCAGTTCCTGCCGGTATTCCAGCAGCTTGGCCGCGTCGGGCTCGACCACGACCAGCCCGCGATGACCGTCGATGATCACCGTGTCGCCGGCGGTCACCAGCGAGCTGAGGTCTTCCAGGCCGACGATCGCCGGGATGCCCAGGGCGTGGGCCAGGATCGCGGTGTGACTGGTCCGCCCGCCCAGGTCAGAGGCGATGGCCTTGATCTTCGTCTTGTCCAGACCCGCCGTCAGGCTCGGGGTCAGGTCGTGGGCGACCAGCACCGCCTCGTGCTTGAGGTGGCCAAGCTCCTCGCGGACCGGGCCGATCAGGTGGCCGAGCAGCCGGTGTTCCAGATCGTCGATGTCCCTGGCCCGCTCGCGGATATACCGGTCGTCCAACTGTTGGTACGTCTGGGCCAATCGCCGCAGCACGGAGAAGACGGCATACTCGGCGGTGACCCGCTTGCGTTCAATCGCCTGCTCGAACTGCGCGACCAGGTGCGGGTCCTTGAGCATGCCCAGGTGGAAGTCGAAGATCTTGGCCAGCTCTTCGCCGAGTCGGCTGGCGGTCTGGTCGCGGAGCTGCTCGATGGCCTGGCAGCTCTCTTGTAACGCCTTGTGCAGCCGCGCCTGCTGCTGGCCGATCATCGCCGGCGGGATCGGGCGGCGGGGGATCGGCAGGTCCTCGGCGTCCAGCACGACAGCGCGGCCGATGGCCACACCGGGCGAAACTTGGATCCCTCGTTTAATCTGCATGATGATCCATCATAGCCGACGGCTTGGGCCTCAAGCCTCAGTCGTCGCGGCGAGGGACGAGCCGGCGCGCAGGGTCAGGCCTTGGCGGCCCGGGCCAGCTTGGCGGCCATGTCCGTCTTTTCCCAACTGAAACCGGGTCGTCCGAAATGCCCATGCCGAGCGGTCTGCTTGTAGATCGGGCGGCGGAGCTTCAGGTGCTTGATGATCTTGCCGGGTGTCAGCGGGAAGTGCTCGCGGACAAGCTGTTGAATCTTCGACTCGTCGATCTTGTTGGTTCCCTGCGTGTCAATCAGAACGCTCAGTGGTTCGGCGACGCCGATCGCATAGGACAACTGCACCTCGCAGACGTCCGCCAGTTGCGCCGCCACAATGTTTTTGGCGATGTACCGAGCCATGTAGCTCGCCGACCGATCCACTTTCGTCGGGTCCTTGCCCGAGAACGCCCCGCCGCCGTGGCAGCCGCGACCACCGTAGGTGTCCACGATGATCTTGCGGCCGGTCAGGCCCGTGTCACCGTGCGGGCCGCCGATCTCGAACTGGCCCGTTGGGTTGACATAAATGACGACGTTTTTCGGATTGTACAGCCGCTTGGGCATGCACGGCTCGATAATATGCTTGATCACCTGCCTCTTTAGTTGAGCTTGTTTGGTCTTGCCGTTCCAATCGGGGGTGTGCTGCGTTGAGAGCAGGACGGTGTGCACCCGCGTGGGCTTGTTGCCGTCGTACTCCACCGTCACCTGGCTCTTGGCGTCGGGCCGCAGCCCCTTGATCAATCCTTTTCGCCTCACCTCCGCATGCCGCTCGACCAGCCGGTGCGCCAAGTGGATCGGCAGCGGCATCAGCTCGCGAGTCTCCCGACAGGCATAACCGAACATCATCCCCTGGTCGCCTGCCCCGTCACGGTTCACCCCCATTGCAATATCGGCTGACTGACCGTGGATCGTGCGAACCACCGCACAACTTTCGGCGTCGAATTTCATCGCCGGATCGGTGTAACCGATCTCCCGCAGCGTCTGGCGAACCGTTTCTTCCACGTGGTCCAGGGCCTTGATCGCCTTGTCGTTGTGCACCGTGACCTCGCCGGCCACGACGACCAGCCCCGTCGTGCACAGCGTCTCGCACGCACAGCGGACCATCGGGTCCGCCTTCAACAGCGAGTCGAGCACCGCGTCGGATATCTGATCCGACACCTTGTCAGGATGCCCCATCGACACCGATTCACTGGTGAACAAATGGGTCCCGTTGCAATAGTTAACGGCCATATTGACGGATTTCCTCACGCCCTTATTGGCTCAGCCTAACCCTTAAACTTACCGCGCACCCGGCAATCCGGCAAACCGCTGTCCGGCCTTGTTGCACCGGGAAATGGTGCCGCCTCGCCCGATCCGCATCTAACCTTGAGCCTCCGATGTCGCCGGCACGTGCCAACGGCGCATCAGCGGTCCAATCGTCAATCCCTGCACCACAATCGAGAACACCACCACTACGTACGTCATAAACAGGATGACCTGATAGCTGCCGGGCGCTTCGACGCCAAGCGTTTTCGTGAGCCCAAGCGCCAGGGCCACCGATATCCCGCCGCGCAGCCCGCCCCACGTCATGACTTTCACCGCGTGCGGCGTGAACTGCCGCCACCGCCGCAGCAGCGTCACCGGCACGCCCACCGACACGAACCGCACCAGCAGCGTCACCGGGATCGCCGCCAGTCCCGCAATCAGGTACTTGCCCGTGAACGTCAGCAGCAGCACTTCAAGCCCGATCAGCACGAACAGCACCGCGTTGAGGATTTCATCCACCAGTTCCCAAAACAGGTCCAGGTGCTCGCGCGTCGTGTCCGACATCGCCAGCGCCCGGCCGTGGTTCCCGATGAGCAGTCCTGCCACCACCATGGCGATCAGCCCCGAAAGGTGCAGTGTGTACGCCAGGGCATACCCCCCGAACACCAGCGCCAGTGAGATCAGCACCTCCACGCCGTACTCGTCCACACTCTTGAGCAGATAGTAGGCGACCAGGCCAATACCCAGGCCGAAAACCGCGCCGCCGACCGTTTCCACAACAAACAACCTGGCAATCTCCCCCGCAGTCATCGGGGTGCCGTCGTGTCCGCCCAACCCCGCAATCCCCACCAGTGCCAGGAACACCACCACCCCCACGCCGTCGTTGAACAGCGATTCGCCGGCGATCTTCGTTTCCAGCGACTTGGGCACGCCCAGTCGCTTGACGATCCCCATCACCGCGATCGGGTCCGTTGGCGAAATCAATGCGCCGAACAACAGGCAATGCGTCAGCCGCATCTCGATACTCAGCAGCTTCAGCACGCCGTACATCACGCCCCCGATCAGCAGCGTGGACATCACCACGCCGACGGTCGCCGTCAGTGTGATGACGAACTTCTGCTTGGCCAGGTCGTTCAGGTTCACGTGCAGCGCCCCGGCGAACAGCAGGAACCCGAGCATGCCGTGCATCAGCGCTTCGTTGAAGTCGATCCGCTCGACCAGTCCCACCACCTGTTCATGCATGCTCGGCCAGACTGACCCCACCGCGATCAGCACCAGCGACAGCACCAGCGCCATGGCCATCAGGCCGATCGTCGTCGGCAGCTTGATGAAACGATGATTGACGTAGCTGAACACCGCCGCGAGCGTGATCAGCACCGCAACAATCTCAAATAGACCCACGGCGAATCCCCTGACCCGATGTGCAATCCACAGCCCGTTCGAGGCCGCAAGATAACAGAATTGCAGATAGCCGGCGGCCCTGCCTGCCGGTTCCGTCACCGCGCGCCACACCGCCGCTCAACGGATGTGCCATTCCGTGGTATGCTCCGCGCCGTGCCGCGGGGCGGGGCCGGTGCGCCTCGGCCTGTTTCACCGAAAGGGTCAACCGATGAGCCACAACGGTTACCGGATCGAGACCGATTCGATGGGCCAGATGCAGGTCCCCGACGGGGCGCTGTGGGGCGCTTCCACCCAGCGCGCGGTTGAGAACTTTCCCATCTCCGCACGCACCATCCCCGTCGAAGTGGTCCACGCCTTCGGCCTGCTCAAGGCCGCTTGTGCCCAGGCCAACAAAGACCTGGGCAAGCTCCCCCCGGAATTGGCCGACGCCATCATCGCCGCCGCCAACGAAGTTGCGGAGGGTAAACACGATCAGCATTTCCCCGTCGACGTCTACCAGACCGGTTCGGGCACCAGCTCGAACATGAACGCCAATGAGGTGATCGCCAACCTGGCGGAGGCCGCTTTAGCAGCCGGTGGCATGAAGCCAGACAAAGGCAAGCGGTTGGTCCACCCCAACGACCACGTCAACATGGGCCAGTCGTCCAACGACACCTTCCCCACGGCGATGCACATTGCCGCGACCGTGACCATGCAACACCGGCTCAAGCCCGCACTGGAGAACTTGCACAACATCCTCGCCAAACACGCCCAGGACTGGGACGACATCATCAAGATTGGCCGCACACACCTGATGGACGCCACGCCGATCCGCGTCGGCCAGGTCTTCTCCGGTTACGCCGAGCAGGCAGCCCTCGCTGTTGGACGCGTCAACAAGGCGGTTCTGGCACTGACTGATCTGGCCATCGGCGGCACGGCCGTCGGCACCGGGATCAACACCCACGTCGAGTTCGGCAACCGCGTCGCCGCCGAGCTGTCCCAGCGCACCGGCGTCGCTTTCATCGAAGCGTCCAATCACCGCGAAGCCCAGGCCGCTAAGGACGGCTGCGTCGAAGCGTCCGGCCAGCTCAAGACCGTCGCTGTCAGCTTGTCAAAGATCGCCAACGACATCCGCTGGCTCGGTTCGGGGCCGCGTTGCGGCCTCGGTGAGTTGGCGCTGCCTGCCATTCAGCCCGGCTCCTCCATCATGCCCGGCAAGGTCAACCCCGTCATCTGCGAGTCGGTCATCCAGGTCGCCTGCCGCGTCATCGGCAACGATGCGACGGTGACCATGGCCGGCATGGGCGGCGTCGGGTCCATCTTCGAACTCAACGTCGCCATGCCCGTGATGATTGACGCCTTCCTCGAATCGGTGAAGCTGCTGACCAACGTCTCCAACGTCTTCGTTGACAAGCTCCTGACCGGCCTGGAAGTCAACGAACAACGCTGCACCGAGTTGATCGAGCAATCCCTGATGATGGTGACCAGCCTCGCGCCCGAGATCGG
>JAZGCX010000173.1:0-9321 GCA_036477175.1 Phycisphaeraceae bacterium | reverse complement strand
GTCGTGCGACTATTTCGAGGCCGTAAGACCCACGCTGGCACGGCCGGCGATATTGGTGACCGACAACACGCTCACCCATGCCGATGAACTGGCATCGTTTGTGGCGCGGCTGCGAGCACTGCCCGGCGCGTGCAGTTGTCAGGTACCCGTAGGCAACGGGCTTGAGCTGACAGTCCTGGCAAGCGATGATTAACCTGCGTTCGTGTTCGTGCCGGGTCGAGCGATGCGATCGGAGGCAACATCGTTGATCGGCTGTGTTGACCGCAGCGGCGCATCGTGTAATCGTGCGTGGCGCGTCGTTAAACGAGCAATGTCCCGGAATCGGTGACCCGATCACACGAAAAAAACCTCCGCCACAGGGCTCCGAACCTGTGGGCGGAGGCGCGCCACGGCGGACAAGTTTGTATCAGTCGAATCGAATCCAGCACCCGACGCCCTTATCGTATCGGTTATTTCGCGAGGCTGTCAACGAGGTTTGCCCGGGATTTTATGATTTTCGTAAGTAGCTATATAGTATAATGTTATAGCAACATTGGTCGGCGTGGCGCCGGCCGAGATTCACTTAAACCGGCATTTCGCGAGAGTTTGCAGCTAAAATTTCTTAACTATTTGATAATCATGTAGTTATGTCAGTTACCGCAAAAAGGCCACCCCAATGGCAAGATTATTGAAAACACGACGGATATTGCGATAGAGGGTGCCTTTGCGATCGGGCGATCGGGGCCGCCGCGTGCTGCCGGCCCGCCGGCCGGCCGGCACGGTGTTGGGCGGCTTGTGGGAGTTTGTCGGCGGCAAGGTCGAGCCGGGCCAGACGCCCCAGCGGTGTCTGGAACGCGAGTTTGCCGAAGAATTGGGCCTGTGTGGTTTGAGTCACCAGCCGCCGTTGACGTGTCTGGCTCAATCCAGGTCATCGAGCGCCTTCCAGAGGGCGTCGAGCATGGCCGGTTCGGGCAGGACCTCGGCGTGGCCGAGCCGCTCCAGCGCCTTAATCATGGGTCTGACGGCGGTGAGCTTTCCGCAGCGGTAGGCGGCGACGAGAATGGAAACCGTGCCCTGGGCCTTGATAAACGAGAGCTGGGCACGCTCCTTGATCGGGCCTTCGAGCAGCACGAACGAGGCACGGTCCGGCGGTGGTGATAGCGCCAGGCGGATCGTCGCCGCCTCGGAGGCCGTGGCCGTCTCGCACCGTTGCGGCAGCTCGATCTCCGGGCGATCGTCACGCACGTTCAGCCAATGGGGCGGCTCAGGTAGGACGCCACAAACTGCCTCAAAGTTGGACCGGGCCATGACAATCGGTGCGTCGTAGAGCTGCGGCAACAGCTTCTGGCGTCGGATGGCGACCAGGGCCCTCATCGTCGTGTCACCGACGACGACCGGCCCGTCGGCAGAGGTGAGCATGCCACGCGGCATAGTGGCATGTTAAGCCAAGCGAACGCCCGGAGCCCGGCGGCCCGGCTGAACGTGGCCCGGCTGTGAATCACGGTAGGACACCCATTCTCACAGTTTTCCACGGCCGGTAGCCGATCTGACACGAAGAACGCACGGGAACCACGGACGGAAAGACTCGCTGCACGGCATGCCCCCCGGTGCGCCGACCACGGATGCAGTGATTCACCCCACCGTTGCACGGAGGCACCCATGGGCCGATCACGATCGTCTTGTGCTGTTCCACTGCGTCACGTTGGGGCGGCACTGGCTATCGCCGTCGCCTCGACGGGCCATCCTGCCCGCGCTGACACCGTCTCGTTCAACGACTCGGGCAGCGTCGCCATCAGCAGCCCCACCATCGCCTCGCTATCCAAGTTCGACCCGGCACTGGGTGCGCTGAACCAGGTGACGATCGATCTGACGGTGCGGGCCAGCAACATCATTCAAGTGATCGGCAACACGTTCGACAGCGAAGACGGCAGTGCCGGCACGGTGCAGATCACGATCGGCACATCCGTGAACGCCGTGGGACCGTCGATGGCTGATCTGACGGCCGATTCGGCGGAAACCTCGACCGTCGGAGCGGTTGGGGCCGACAACGACGGCGCGGCCGACTTCGTCGGCACCGACTCGTTTGCCTTCGCGATCGCCCAGATATTCTTCTCCGACGGCTTCGACACCACTGTGCTTAATTCGGCTCTTGGTCCATACACCGGTATTGACACCTTCGACCTGACGCTCACCGCCAGCCTGATCGAGACGATCGACGCGAACAAAAACGGCGGCGGCACCCTTGTCGGCGTCACCGAGAACGCGCTGCGGCCGACCGGGGCGACCTATTCGGTCGATCTGACTTACGACTTCGCCCCGCCACCGCCGGGTGACTTCAATGGCGACATCGCCGTCAACGCCGACGACATCGACCTGCTGTTCGCCGAGGTGGCCGCCGGCACCCACGACCCGTTCTTCGAGCTGACCGGCGACGCTTTCGTCGATCAGGACGACGTAGACGAGTTGGTGCTTATCATCCTCGGCACGTTCTTCGGCGATGCTAATCTGGACCTGGCTGTCAGCTTCGCCGACTTCGCCGACTTGCAGAACAACTTCAGCCAAGCCGGCGGGTGGGAGGACGGTGACTTCAACGGCGACGTGCTCGTCACGTTCGCCGACTTTGCTCAGTTACAGAACAACTTCGGGCAGACGGGTACGGGCGCCCCGGCTTCCGTGCCCGAGCCGGCGACGATATGCAGCATCGGCCTGGGTGCCTTGGCACTGCTGCGCCGCCGCCGCCCCAAGGCCGCCAACGGCTTGTGATCTGCGTACTTGCACCCGCCCATCACACGCAACCGGGACGCAACGCGCCCCGGTTTTGCTCGATAACAAACGGTTGACGGATGCAGGCGTTATGAGGAGATTTGTTCGTCGGTTGCGCGGAACACCACAAGGCTGGCGGTATGGCCGTGGACGAAGCTTTCGTCGCCGATCGGGCCGATCTCACCGGCGGCAAAGCACCCGGCAAGCGGTGTGTCGCCCAGCGCCTCGTACACGGTCAGCGCGTCGGTGTGTGGCTCATCGAACAGGTGGGTGCCCCGGCCGGTGCAGGAAAACAGCAGCGCCCCACCCGCCGGGCCGTACAACTTCTCAGCCTCGAGCATCATCGAGAAATCCTGGCGGGCCGTGTGCTTGTCACGTACGTGGAACTGGATCGTCTGACCGACGCGCACCTGCGCATCGCTGATGGCGACGCAGCCGGTCTGCTGATCGACGTCCAACAGGTGCCGGATCAGGAAGTCGCCGCGACCGAACCGCCGCTTGTATTCGTCGATGACGCGGCCAACCAGCAGGCCGTGGGACTGCACCAGTTCGCGATCTTCGGTGCCGAGATTGCTCACCATTTCGTTGATGACGCCCAGGGCGTTGTGTCCGCCCAGTTGCTGGACGATGTGACGCCGGGACTTGGTGATCACCAGGGGCCTGCCGATCGGTCGGCAGCCCTGACTGACGGTGCAGTGCACGTGTACGTCGCCGCCGATCGCCGCGCCGATGGCGCCGTCGCGGCTGATGCGGCCGTTGAAGAGCAACCGGTTGCCGCCGGGTCGCTGCGCCCCGCTGGCCACGCCGCCGACCACCGGCACGCCCGCAAACGCCTGACCCAACGCCGGCAGGAGTTTGACCATCGGCGTGCTGAACGGATCGGTCAGCAGCAGGATCGCCTTGGGCGGTGTGCCGCCGTCAAGGCTGATCGTCTGCCGCAGCGCTTCGGGCGACTCGAGCACAGCCGGCCAGTCGATCTGTTCGTAACTGAACGGCTGGACCACGGCGCCCGGTAACCGAGCGGCCAATACGCTCAGGCCCGGCCCGTCTTGCACCTCCCGCCGCACGCCGATCACGCCCCCGACCGTGACCGCCAGTTCCACCGCCGGCCGAAGCACCGCTGACAAACGGTCGTGGATCAAGTCAAACGCACCGGCATGGTGCGGCGTGGCAAAAGCGATCAGCAGATCGACCGAGCCGTCAAGCGATCCGCCCAGTTGATCGATGATCGCCTTGAGCGCGTCGGCGGTGTCAGCGGCGTCGCTGATCGCCGAAACAAACGTGATGGTCTGGACGGGTTGCGGCATCGTGGGGGTTTCCGGGTGCTCGATCACGCAGGCCGGGCCGGACTCACAGGATCATACCCGCTGCGACCCGCAGACGGCAGGCCAGCAAGGGCAAAAAACAGCACCGCGCGGGTAAACGCAGCGGTGCTAGTGGGAAGAGAGAGTAAAGTCGTATTCATCATTTGTATCAGAATTGAGTCCCATTTCAAGGTCAAATCGTCGGCATCTGAAAGTATTTCCGCCAATCCCGGGTCAACGCCCGCCCCGGTCGGCCTGCCGCAGCGAACCGCCCTTGGCCCCGCCGGTATCGACCCCATCGCCCCGACAACACACCAAAGTATTGCCCATCAATAACTTACATCAGCATGCGGTGTTTGTGTCCGCCACCGGGACGCTCGACGAGTGCCTCACACCAATCACAGTTCAATCTCGTGCGTGAGGACAACGCCAGCGAGCCGGCCCGTCCCCGGGCCCGGCAGTCGCCGGGGCGTAGGACCGCCCGGCTCGCTTCCTGTCAGTGCACGAGAATCAACTGGAATCCGTATCACATCGGCTTGTCGGCAATTGTCTGGTCGTAGACGGCCAGGAGTTTTTGTTTGTCGAAGATCATCTCCTGGCGGGTCAGGCCGACGATGTCGTAGACGTGAGTCAGCTCGATGGCGTCCACGGGGCACGCCTCTTCGCACATGCCGCAGTAGATGCACCGCAGCTCGTCGAGGTCGAACTTGGTGGGGTACTTCTCGCGGTCGTCCCAGGGGGATTCAGCACCTTCAATGTGGATGCAGTCGGCCGGGCAGGCGGTGGCGCACATGAAACAGGCGACGCACTTGACCCGGCCTTCCTCGTCGCGGTTGAGCCGGTGCACGCCGCGGAAATTGCCTTTGTAAAGGCCGCCCTGCTCGACCGGCAGGTCTTCACGGCGTTCCTCGGGGTAGTGCATCGCCCGGTTGCGCTTGCCCCGGCCGATCGAGCCGACCAGGTGCTTGAACGTGGTGCCCAGGCCCCGAAACACCTCCGGCAGGTAAAACGACTCGGCCGCATTCAGCGGCGTCGGGTCAACAACGACGATGTCCTGGTCAGCGATCGGCATGGCGTCGGTCTTGTATATCGCTCGAAGTCAGGGCTCCATCACGTTGGTGCAGTCCGATCATTCTTGAGCAGTCGCCACGGCCCGTCAAGGCCGATGAGCGAGCCGGCTCGTCCCGAACCCGGTGCCGGGGCCGAGGACGGCCCGGCTCGCTGATAGGACGGTCGCGCAGCATCGCGCCCGCTCATTTAGAAATCGAACCCCGCGGCCTCCATCAGCACCGCCACGCTGTTGTAGGCCCCGTGCACGATCATCGCCGGCACGAGCCAGACCAGCGCCGGACCCAGATCGGGCTTGACGAGCAACTCGTCGGTCCGCCGCCAAACGCCGATCACCCCCCGCACGGCGATGGTCGTACAACCCACATGCAGGGCGGTGCAAACGGTCCAACGCCACACCGTCAGCAGCGTCGTCGGGTCCGGGATATACACCAGCAGGTACAGCAGGTTCTCGATGACGGCAAACCCTAACGCGCCGGCGATCGCGGCGAGGCGGATCTGGCTGGCGTGCTTGAACAGGTACGGCCGGGTCTCGACGATTATCGTGACGGCTGCCACTTTCAGCACCTCTTCGGCCACCGGTCCGAACACGATGATCGTCAACGCCCCGCCGCCGGCCCAGATCGCGCCGAACACCGCCAGCGGCCCGCCGACCAGCGCCGCCAGCAGCGCTGCCGTCCAGCTCCCGGCTTCGGTCACGGCCGCACGCTTGCGCCCCAACCAGTGCGCGTAGTCGATCGGCTCGGTCTGCCCGCACTCCGGACACGGCTGACCAGACGCCGCGCCGCGCAGGTTGTACCCACAGTGGGCGCAGAAAAAATCACGGTCAATCACGGGCGGCGGTGCATCGGACGGGCGAACGGTCTGGGGTTCATCAAAAACCGATTGCGTGGCCCGCTGTCGCGCCACACCGCCCCGCGCACCTTCACGTTGCAGTGTCTTGTCCGCTGCCGATTCGGAGGCGTCGGCCTGTGCCGGGCCATGGCGCAGGTGTGGCTCATGTTCGATATCGGGATCGTGTTCAGGACGGCTCATAATGGAGATGATCGCAAGCGGGGCCTTGCATGCTATTGCCGCACCACCGCCGTGCCGTACGCCAGCAGTTCGACCTGCATGGCTCCCTGTCGGCCGCGCATCTGAGCAATGTTGCTGAAACCGAAGCGCACGTTCCACACTTCCTGCGCCCCGATTTTGATCGCCTCTTCAAGCATCCGCAGCCGAGCCTCACGACGAGCACGCAGCAGCAGGCTCTGGGCGGACTTCATCTCACCTCCGACCAGGTTGCGCAACGACGTGACAAAACTCTTGTAATAGTCGGTCGCAATGACGACCTGGCCGACGACCATGGCGCTTTGCCGCACCGAATTGGGATCGGTCACACGTTTGAGATTGTTCACCGTCAGGTAAGACAGCGCCCCTTCGCGCTGGTCCAGGCTCCGCAAATGTCGGCGTTCCTGGGCTCCACCGACGAAGAATCCCACGGGAATCATCAGGATCTGCCAGATCAGTGCGATCAGGCTATCCATGCGTCGGCTCCGTTGTGGTGTCGTGGTCGAGCCGAACCGCCGTGCCGTAGGCGTACAGCTCCGCCGCGCCGCCGGCCACCGAGCTGGTGGTGAACCGCACGTTGACGACTGCATCGGCGCCGAGCTGCTCGGCCTGAGCGATCATCCGGTCGAGCGCCTCGCGACGCGCCTCGGTCAGCAGCTCGGTGTAGCCCTTGAGCTCGCCGCCGACCAGGTTCTTCAGGCTCGCGGCGATGTCACGCCCCACGTGCTTGGCGCGGATCGTGTTGCCCTGAACCAGCCCGAGCATCTCGGTAATCTGCCGGCCCGGAACCATCTCCGTATTCACCACAAACATGACGTGTTTCCCATGCACCCACCACCAACACCGGTCCTCGACAACCACACGATGGCTGTATCATGAGCGGTTGACAAACCCCAGTCAATCCGATTCTGCCATAAGCCTTTCAATTGGCTAGCTCCCATGGCTGACCAACACGATTCAACGCCGCCGGGACCGTACATCCCGGCGACGACCAGCCTGCCGGAGATCACGATCAAGGCGGTGGGGCTGGGCATCATCCTGTCGATCGTGCTGGGTGCTGCGAACGTGTATCTGGGTCTGAAAGCGGGCATGACGGTGGCGGCGTCGATCCCCGCGGCGGTGGTCTCGAAGGGGGTGCTGCGGCTGTTCAAGCGGTCGAACATCCTGGAAAACAACATCGTGCAGACCGCCGCGTCAGCCGGCGAGAGCCTGGCCGCCGGCGTGATCTTCACGATCCCCGCGCTGGTCCTGCTGGGTGAGTGGCAAGCGTTTGACTACTGGCAGACCACGATGCTCGCGGCGCTGGGCGGGGTGGTCGGTGTGCTGTTTACCGTGCCGCTGCGCCGCGCGCTGGTCGTGCACTCGGACCTGGCGTTCCCCGAAGGCGTGGCAACGGCCGAGGTGCTCAAGGTCGGCCAAGGCGGCGAAGCGGGCATCAGCCGACTGCTGGCCGGCGGCGGCATCGGGGCGGCGTTCAAGTTCGGTGAATCGGGCCTGAGATTGTGGTCCGGCGCAGCCGAGGCGGCCACGCGCGTCGGCGGGTCGATCGCCTACATCGGCATCGATCTGGCCCCGGCGCTCGTGGCGGTCGGCTACATCGTCGGGCTCAACATCGCCGTGCTGATTTTTCTGGGAGGCGCAGCCAACTGGTTTGTCGCGATCCCCATCCTTGCCGCTATGCAGGACCTGCCTGATGCGCCGGCGGCCGCCGGGGCCGCACACACCCTGTGGTCAACACAGACGCGCTACATCGGCGTCGGGGCGATGGTCGTCGGCGGGCTGTGGGCGCTGCTTCGCCTATGGCCCCACCTGGTGGTGGGAATCCGATCCGGGTTGCAGGCCTACCGCACCTTGCGCACCAACGGCGCCGACAGCCTGGCGCGCACCGATCGCGACGCACCGCTGCCGTGGATCGGCGCCGCGGTGATCGTTTGCGTCATCCCGCTGTTTTTCGTGTTTGAATCCGTAACCGGTCAGGTGTGGGTGGCGGCGGTGATGGCCGTCGTGATGCTCGCCGCGGCGTTTGTGTTCTCGGCGGTGGCGTCGTACATGGCCGGACTGGTCGGCTCATCGAACAACCCGGTCTCCGGTGTGACGATCGCGACCATCCTCATGTCGTCGCTGCTGCTGCTGGCGATGGGAACCGAGTCGGCGATCGGGCCGGCAGCGGCGATCTTCATCGGCGCCGTCGTCTGCTGCGCCGCGGCGATCGGCGGGGACAACATGCAGGACCTCAAGGCCGGCCAGCTCGTCGGCGCCACACCGTGGAAGCAACAGGTCGTGCAGGTGATCGGCGTGCTGGCGGCCGCGCTGGTGATGGCGCCGGTCCTCACCGCGCTGCTGCGCGCCTATGGCATCGGGCCGATCACCGTCGAGGGCCAGCAGGCGCTGGCCGCGCCGCAGGCCACGCTGATGGCCTCGGTGGCACAGGGTGTGTTCGCGCGGGACCTGCCGTGGGATTTGGTGGCGATCGGTGCGGCCGCGGCGGTCGTGGTGATCGTGATCGACCTGATTCTGGAAATCCGCGGCACCGCGTTCCGCGCACCGGTGTTGGCGGTCGCGGTTGGCCTGTACCTGCCGCTGGGACTGGCCACCGCGTTGCTGGCCGGCGGCCTGGTTGCCTGGGCGGCGAGTCGGTTTCACATCCGCCGCATGGCCGACGAAGCGGAGGGGCAGTTGTCATCGAAACGACGTGAAGCGCGTGATATGGGGCAGCGCCACGGTTTATTGTTCGCCGCCGGGCTGATCACCGGCGAAGCGCTGCTCGGCATCGCACTGGCCATCCCGATCGCGGCCATGGCAGGGCACAACCCGCTGGCGCTGGCCGACTGGCGGCCGTTAACCTGGCCGGGCCTGGTGCTGCTTGCCGTGGTGATGGTCATGCTTTACCGCGTGGCCACACGCACAGCGCCGTCTGACGTCAGCGGCTGAGGTGTCATTCCCCGCGCCAGAATCGCGGCACAAACATCACAAAGATCGCGTACACCTCCAGCCGGCCCAGCACCATCAGCAGACACATCACCAGCTTGCTCGGTGCCGTAAACCAGCCGTAGTTCGCGATCGCGCCGACCCGCGCCAGCCCCGGGCCGATGTTGTTCAGCGTCGCGGCGCTGGCGGTGGCGGCGGTGGTGAAGTCCATCGTCGCGCCTTGGGCCAT
>JAZGCX010000172.1:0-6665 GCA_036477175.1 Phycisphaeraceae bacterium | reverse complement strand
GCCCCGATGCCAAGCCCTTTGTGGTGGTTGGCGATCACGTCAACCCTGACCAAGTCGTGTGCATCATCGAGGCGATGAAGGTCTTCAACGAGATCAAGGCCGAGACCACCGGCACGATTCAGAAGGTTCTGGTCGAAAGCGGCCAGGCGGTGGAGTTCGGCCAACCCGTGTTCATGGTGAAAGCAGATTGAACAGAGGAACTGGGTGCTGGGGCCTGGGTTCTCGAGTTCAAGGTGGTGAGTCGCCTCCGCCGGTTTGGTTGTGAACCCTAAATCCTAACCTCTAGCCGTTTGTCCCCATGTTCTCACGTATTCTCATAGCGAATCGTGGCGAGATCGCGGTGCGGATCATCCGCGCAGCGCGGGAGTTGGGCATCGAAACCGTGGCCGTGTACTCGACCGCCGACAGGGACTCGACGCACGTGCGGCTGGCCGACCAGGCGATCTGCATCGGTCCGCCGCCCTCGGCTGACAGTTACCTGAACATTCCGCGGATCATCAGCGCCGCCGAAGTCGCCAACGTGGACGCGATCCACCCCGGTTATGGGTTTCTGGCCGAGAACATGCATTTCGCCGAGGTCTGCCGTTCGTGCAACATCGAGTTCATCGGCCCGAGCGTCGAGGCCATGACGCTGCTGGGCGACAAGGTCCGCTGCAAGCAGTTGGCGATCAAGCACAAGGTGCCCACCGCGCCGGGGTCCAAAGGCAAGATTGAAAACGAAGAGCAGGCGATCAAGATCGCGCGCGAGATCGGCTATCCGGTGATCGTCAAGGCGGCGGCGGGCGGCGGCGGGCGTGGCATGCGGGTCGCGCACAACGACATCAGCCTCCGCTCGGGGATGCACAGTGCCATGGCCGAGGCCGACAGTGCCTTCGGCGACGCCTCCGTCTACATCGAGAAGTTCGTTGAGCTCGCCCGGCACGTCGAGGTCCAGATCATCGGCGATCAGCACGGTAGCATTGTCCACCTGTTTGAACGCGACTGCACCATGCAACGCCGCCACCAGAAACTGGTGGAGGAAGCTCCGTCTCCCGTGCTCAACAAAGATCAGCGCGAGACCATCTGCAAGGCCGCGGTTCGCCTGGGCAAGGCTGCCGGGTACTACTCCGCCGGCACCGTTGAGTTCCTGTTCGACGTGAAGAAGAAGAAGTTCTATCTCATGGAGGTGAATACTCGCGTGCAGGTCGAGCACCCCGTTACCGAGCTGATCACGGGGATCGATATCGTCCAGACGCAGATCCGTATCGCCGCGGGTGAGAAGCTGCCGGTCACCCAGCGCCAGGTCAAGCGCCGCGGCCACGCCATTGAGGTGCGGATCAATGCCGAAGACCCGAACAAGGGCTTTGCGCCGTGTGCCGGCCGGATCGAGCAGTTTGACCCGCCCGGGGGCCCCGGCGTCCGGATGGATACCCACTGCTATAGCGGCTACACCGTGCCGCCGAACTACGATTCACTGATCGCGAAGCTGATTGTCCACAGACCCAGCCGTGACGAAGCGATCAGCACGCTCCGCCGGGCCCTGGCCGAGTTTCGCATCGAGCCGATCGCCACCACCATCGCCCTCCACGACCGGCTCATGCGCAACGGCAACTTTATCAAGGGGGACGTGGACATTTACTTCGTCGAGCGGTTGCTGGGAGCGAAATAACATCTCGGCGCTGTGCCCAACGGAACGTTTTATGAATCTTTAGCGACGCCCCGAAAGGGCCGTGTTTGGCGGTGCGGTTGGATTTGGTAAGCACGCCCCTTTCGGGGCGTCGCTAAACGAGGGATGAATGATCTGGGGTTGTCAGGCGGGCCAATCGCCGGTGAAGACTTCCGTTGCCGGGCCGGTCATGTAGACGTGGTTGTTACTTTCGCGCCATTGGAGTGTGAGGTCGCCTCCGGGCAGGTGCGCGAGGATGTTGCGATCGGTACGATCGGTCAGCACACCCGCGACGCAGACGGCACACGCGCCGCTGCCGCAGGCGAGTGTGGCGCCGCTGCCACGTTCCCAGGTTCGCATGGTCACTTCGCCGCGTGAATGCACCTGCACGAGGTGGGCGTTGATCCGGTTGGGGAAAATGTTCTGCCGCTCCAGGAACGGGCCGACCGTCTCAAGCGGGACCGCGGCGACGTGGCGGCAATACATGACCACGTGTGGGTTGCCCATCGACACGCAGGTCATCCGCATGTCGAGGCCGCAGTCTTCCATCCACGCCGCAGGGGCCTGCATCGGGATGAATTTGCCGAGCGGAAAGTCGATGATCGGCTTGGTTTGCGTGCGCGGTAATTCGACCGGGACCTTCCCGGGTTCCAGGATCGGCTGGCCCATGTCAACGGTGACCTGTTCGACCGTGCCGTGGCCATTTAACGTGTATTCGAGGTTGAGCACGCCGTTACCGGTCTGGACGCGCATCGGATTCGCGGTCGAGATGCCGGTGTCGTGCGCGAGCTTGCACACGCACCGCACGCCGTTGCCGCATATTTCCGCTTCGGACCCATCGGCATTGAACATCCGCATCCGCACGTCTGCATCGACGCCCGGCTCCGGCGGCAGCACCAGGATCAGGCCATCCGCTCCCACCCCGAAGTGCCGATCGGAAATCCGCGGCGCAATAGCAGCCGGGTCGTCCACGTCCTGCTCGAAGCCGTTGACGTACACGTAGTCGTTGCCGATCCCGTGCATCTTGATGAAGCGCATGGCCAAGCCCTTCGCCGCGAGTCGGGGATTATAGCAGCCTCCGTCCGCCTGTCCGGCTTGCGATGACCGAGCGCCAACATATCAACAACCCAAACTTATGACGTTGTGCTATCGTCGGCATTGCGGGAGTCACCGTTGGGACGTGGTGTTTGGCAGTTCCAGCATACGGCGAACTGACCCTCGATCACCTCACCGCACGTCGGGCAGGGCCAGGATGCGAGGGTCGTTGGAACTGGTGATTCTGGTGGGCTGTGCTTGAGAACCCTGGCGAGAACAGTTGCTGCGCGGTCGAGGTCCTCCACGTTGACCCAAACCGAAGGCAGTGTTTCCTGAGTCAGCGGCAGGTCGCCTCTGGCCACACCAAGTGTTTCGCCGAGCACGCTTGCTCGAATCCCCTCAGCCTCCAGCAGGCTGCAAACAAAGTGGGCCTCCATCGAATCTCTGCCGGTGTAAAGCTTTTTCATTGCAATTCGGCCCGCTCGCCTCGGTATCTTCGTGGTGAACCGTTAAGGCTATCTGTTCATTCTATTGAGGACCATGACGGTAATCAGGGCGATGAGGGTGATCGCGGCGATGAATTTAATCCGGAAGATCTGGCGGTCGATAGGGAGATCGCCGATGGGACGACCGATCAGGGAGCGCAGGTAGTTTTGTCGCCACACGATGGAGCCGTGGCGCCAGCTTCGGCGTGTGGGTGAGGCGTGGTTGAGTTCGGCGACGTCCTGGAGCGCGGCGCTCATGGTGGCGACGGCGTCGGCGTCAATGTGAGGCATCTCGTGATGAGGGCGGTCACCGTTGTCGCCGTTGGCGGTGATGTTCTTCCGAGACAGGTGCTGGACGGCGAAGGTGTCGGCCTGTCGTTCGAACCGGCGTGAGACCCATCCGAAGGCGAACACCCATGACACGACGGCGGCCACCGACGCGGCGACTTGAATGTGATCCGATTCTGTGATCCAGGCGACAGACGCGGAGCCGCCGGTGTGGTTGTGGGGCATTAACCGGATAGCCAGGACAAGTGCATTGTCCCAGATGAGGCTGAAGACAGTCAGCAGCACCATCGCGACGGCCAGGAGCCAGAACAGGTGGTGTCGTCGCACGTGGGCGACTTCGTGTGCCATGACGGCTTCGACCTGTTTAGGCCGGAGCATTTCGAGCAGGGCGTCGGTGAGCAGGATGTACCGAAGCGGGGCGACAAAGCCCATGACGGCCGCGTTGAGCATGCCGCCGAAGGTGTGCCACAGCAGCAGCTCGCGGACGCCGACGCGGTGTGTTGTGCACATCGCGGTGAGGCAATCACGCACCTGGCCGGGCGGCAGCGGCTCGGTGTGCCAGAGGTGGCGGATCATCACGGGGGTAAAGAGCAAGACGCAGGCGGCACCGGCGATCAGCAGCAGCGGCTGAGGGTTTATGCCGAAAATGGGCGCCATGTTCGCAGGGATCAGTTCGACCCAGGCCATCAGGATCAGCAGCGGCAGCAGTATCAGGGCGACCTGGTGTCGGAACTGGGTCAGCAGGAATTGCCAGCGTGTCCAGATGGGATGGATGGGCAGGGCGGCGTCGAGACGGCGAATCAGCGACGCTTCGCGCAGGCGACGGTCCACGGGGTAGTAGGCCCACCATCCCCAGCCGATCAGCGCCAACGTGGGCGCGATGATGAGCAGTTCGTCCAGCAGGACCAGGTCAGCGACGTTGTCGCGGACGTACCACAGGGCACCGACGTTGAGGTCATGGGCGTACAGGAGCAGGGCGGCCCAACGGAAGACGGCCGTGAATCGATCGAGCCAGCGCAGGGTAAAGGCGCCGCCGGGTTTGCCCAGACGGCGGCGCGTGGCGTGGCACAGCACAGCGTAGGCCAGCGCCACCGCGACCTTGGGCCCAAGAACGAGGGCACCGATCCGCCAGCCGGCTTCGGGAGGCAACAACGGATCGGTCACGTATGCATCGTGAGCGAAGATGCCGAAGATCAGGGCCAGGGCGAATAGTTGCATGGGGGTTTTATCTTTGCGGCGGTTGGCGGTCGGCCACTGCCACGCGGCGCAGCCGGTCACAGATCGTAGCCCGATTGCCGGTTCGCGGCCAAGTCCAAATTGGCGTCACTGGCCAGGGCGCCGACCAGGTGTTAACGTTATGTTGGGAGAACTGATCCAACCCAGTGCGAGGTCAATGCCATGACTGAACCATTTGATCCGACAACCGGTCCGGGGTCCTCCGAATCGCCTCACGATCGGCCAGCGGTGGACCCGGGCGGTGCGTTCCAACCGCCCACACCGCCGCCGGGGTATCCACCGGTGGCGTATCCCCCGCCCGCCCCGCCCAAGCCGCGCGGCGGCATCCTGACCCGCGTGATCACCGGGCTGCTGACCACGCTGCTGATCTTCTCGATCGTGCTGAACTTCTACCTGGGCGGCATCGTGTTCCGGATGACCACCGGGCCAACCGAATCGGTCTATCTCGAGGGCGATCACGACCAACGCATCGTGATCCTGCCCGTCCGGGGCGCCATCGGAAAGGAGCAGGCGGCGTTCGTCCGCGACGCGCTCATGGTATTGAAGAAGAAGCCACCGGTGGCGGTGATCCTGCGGGTCGATTCGCCCGGCGGGGGGATCGCCGCCTCCGACCGTATCGCTCACCTGCTCGAAATGTTCCGGGCTGACACCGGCAAGCCGATCGTTGCCAGCTTTGGGTCGATCGCTGCCAGCGGCGGGTATTACATTGCCGCCGGGTCCGACTACATCATCGCCGAGCCCACAACGATTACCGGTAGCATCGGTGTGATCGCCCAGGGCTTCACCATCGGCGAGCTGCTGAACAAGATCGGCGTCAAACCCGAGACCGTCACTTCCACGGAAGCGGTGAAGAAGGATGTACTGGACTGGACACGCGACTGGACGGACGAGGATCGGGAATTGTTGCGGCGGTTTCTTGACAGCGGTCAGGAGCGTTTTGTCCAGGTGGTCTTGAAGGGTCGCCCGCAGATGAGCGAGCAGGACGTGAAGCAGGTGGCGACCGGCGAACCGTTCACCGCTCAACAGGCGCTGCAGCACAAGCTGATCGACGGGGAGGGTTACATCGAGGACGCGATCGAGCAAGCCAAGAAACTGGCCGGGCTGGCAGCGTCTGACCGACCCGAGGTCACGGTCATCTCGCCGCCGAGGAGCTTGCTCGACACGATCATGGGCACTTCGTCGTCGCCGCTTGATGGCCCGACGATCAGCGGCGAGCAGGTGCGCCGCGTTTTGACCGAACTTGCCACGCCGAAACTGGAGTACCGGCTGAACGTGTTCGAGCCGTGATCGCCAAAAGTGCAGCCGACCCGCCGTCTCGGCAACAACCGCTGCCGCCTCGGTGTCAAACGCAAATCCACGGAACATGCGCCGCATGAGGTCTGTGCCACGGCTGATTGTCGCGTCAATCATTGCATTGACTGGCTGCGCGCCGGAGCGTACAGCCGATCCGTTGGCGGTCATGCTCGACCGTGACAGCGACTATGCCCGCCGCCGCCGCGCCGCCGAACAGGCCCGGCTTGAACTCGGCAACGACCCGGCCCGCATCGACACGCTTAACCGCATCGTCTGGGACAACGGCTATCCCGCCTGGCAGCGGTGCGATGCCATCGACGAGCTTGTCGAGATCGACGAAGTCGCCTTCATCCACACCGCCGCCCGGCGGATCGTTGACGTTGACGACTGGCCGACCCTCGAACACCTCTTTGCCCGTGCAGTCGAACACAAATGGACGGCGTTCACGCCCATTGCGGTTCGCAACTACGCCCGGCTCGCCCACGACATTGCCGACGAAAAGCGCCCCGAACGAGCGGTCATCGAACAGCTCAATCCCGGTAAGCACGTCCAGCAGGTTGTGTTTGAGGTGTTTGAGAATGCCGACAACCGGTTCAGCTTTGACCAGCAGGTCGCGGCATGGGAGCTGTTCAACCGTCTGGTGGGCGCCGCCGAGACCGCGGCGCTGCTCGGCCGCGCCGCGC